>JBHELL010000185.1:0-7680 GCA_046263075.1 Actinomycetota bacterium
GTGCTATGCGACACGAACGGGATCGTGGTCCACG
Source organism: Actinomycetota bacterium (assembly GCA_046263075.1). Classification (GTDB taxonomy): domain Bacteria; phylum Actinomycetota; class AC-67; order AC-67; family AC-67; genus JBHELL01. The sequence continues at coordinate 35 of JBHELL010000185.1, forward strand.
ACGTTACCCTGGCGACACCGTTCGACGGCACCACGTTCATAAGCGTCATGAACGATCTGATCCTCGAAGGCTTCGACAACTCGACGGCCAAATACATGGTGTGGTTCGACGGTCATCCGCCGGGATCGCCGGGAGGCACGGGGTCGCTCGCGCAGGACGACAAAGGCGACCCGTCGAACGTGAACAACTTCGGGACGAGCTACGGCGTCACGTGGGGCTACGACATCAACAACCGCGGGCCGTTCATCATGATGCACGAGAACGGGCACAACCTCGGCGCGGTCCAGGCTTCGGCGCCGCATACGTCGGGCGCCGGACACTGCAACGATGGGCTCGACGTGATGTGTTACGCCGACGGCGGGCCGAAGTCGTCCTACAACGCGAACATCTGCGCGGCACTGCAATTCGATTGCGGGCACGACGACTACTTCAACCCGAACCCGGTTGAGGGAAGCTACCTGAGCTACAAGTGGAACATCGGGTACCCGAACTCGTTCCTGCAAGGCTGCATGTACCGCACCGGCGCACTCAACGGCTCTCTGAACGTGCCGGTCACCGACGGGGTGAACGCCATCCGCGTTCCGATACCGAGCTCATGCTGGAACGGACACTTCGCGCTGTACGGACAGCTCGTCCAACTGCCGTTCACACCCGGTGCCGCGGTACACACCATCGACGACCCGCCGGTCTCCCAGGTGCCTGCGGACGCGGCGGTCACCGGCCAAACCGCCTCGGCAACCGCGGCGAACCAGCTCTGGAGCTTCGACATCTGCTGGTTCGACGCCGCGGACACGTCGCTCGGATGCAACACTTCGAACCGGTTCGAGATGGGTCTCGTTCCGGAGGGCGCAGCGAGCGCGCAGGTCATCCTGCGCGCGGGCGGGCACGTTAACTACATCCTGGTCGCCGTCTGATCCCCGGCGCCGGCGCCGCGCGCTGCCCGTAGCATCCGCCTCCGTGGACGTCTCTGGGTTCTACGATCGCCTCGCAGGCGCGTACCACCTGATCTACAGCGACTGGCGGAAGGGTGTGGCGCGGCAAGGAGCGGTTCTGGACCGGCTCATCCGCACCTACCTCAGCGACGGCCCGCACCGCGTGCTCGACTGCACGTGCGGGATCGGCACCCAAGCAATCGGGCTCGCGACGCGCGGACACTCCGTCCACGGAACCGATCTCAGCGCTGCGTCCGTCGAGCGTGCTGCGCGCGAAGCTGCAACGTTCGCCGTCGACGCGACATTCGACGTCGCGGACGTGCGCGCGCTCCAAGCCGTCGTCCCCGGCGAGTTCGACGTCGTCATCACGTGCGACAACTCGTTGCCGCACTTGCTGACCGACGACGAGCTTGACGCGGCGACACGAAGCATGCGCGCGAAACTCCGTCATCAGGGCTTGCTCATCGCGAGCATCCGGGATTACGACCAGCTCGTACGGACGCGTCCCCGGTTCGACGATCCGCGTCTTATCGAGGACGACGCCGGCACGCGCGTGGTTCTCCAGCAATGGGACTGGTCTGTCGACGGGAGCCGCTACACCGTCAATCACTTCATCATGTCGAAGAGCGACGGTAGCTGGACGCTCGCTCACGGCTCTGTCGAGTATCGCGCCCTCCTTCGCAAGGATCTCGACGCGTCCCTGGCACGTAACGGCTTCGGCGACATGAAGTGGCACGCGCCGAGCTCGACCGGTTACTTCCAGCCGGTCGTCACCGCGCGCGCGCGATGAACTCGCTCTGTCTTGCATGAACGTCCCGATCGCGGTGGTAGCGCGATCCCCGTTCTAGTCGAGCCCCTGCGCCTTCTGGACCTTCCCACTGAAGTCGACGCTCACGGCTTTCCATTCCGTGAACTCGTCCAATGCGGTTGGACCGGCTTCGCGGTGTCCGTTGCCCGTCGCTTTCATCCCCCCGAACGGCAGCTGCACCTCGGCTCCGATCGTCGCCGCATTCACGTAGACGACGCCGAATTCGAGCCCTTCGATCGCCTTGAACGCGTTCGGGACGTCGTGCGTGTAGATCGCGGCGGACAGGCCATACTTCGTCGAGTTCGCGACGGCGACCGCTTCCTCGACGGAACCGATCTCGATGAAACCGGTGACCGGACCGAAGATCTCTTCTTGCGCGATCCGCATGTCCGGTGTCATCTCGTCGAAGACGGTCGGCGCGATGAACGCGCCCTTCGCATACTCGCCGTCTTCGAGAGGATGGCCGCCGGTGAGCACCTTCGCGCCTTCCTTCTCCCCGATCGCGATGTAGTCGAGGATGCGGGCTTTCTGCTTCTCGTTTATCACCGCCGCAAGCTCCGTCGACGGATCGGTGCCGGGCCCGACTTTCATCGTCCCGACCCGGGCCAGGAATCGCTCGCGGTATTCCGGCATGATCGAGCCGTGGACGGCGATGCGGCTCGTCGCCGTACAGCGTTGCCCCGACGTCGCGAACGCGCCCCACGCACCGGCCTCCACGGCAAGGTCGAGGTTCGCGTCCGGCATCACGATCATGATGTTCTTCGAGCCGAGCTCGAGCGAGCAACGCTTCATCGCTTGACCGCATCGGCTCGCGATCATGCGGCCGACCTCCAGCGATCCCGTGAAGGAGACGCACTTGATCCCGTCGTGTGACACCAGCGCCGCACCGGCTTCTTCGCCGTAGCCCGTGACGAAGTTGAGAACGCCGCCGGGCAAGCCCACCTCTTCGAACATCTGGACCAGCCGCAACGCGCACAGCGGCGTGTCTTCGGCCGCCTTGAATACGACCGTGCATCCCGAGATCAACGCCGGGAACAGTTTCCACGTCGGTATCGCGATCGGGAAGTTCCAGGGCGTGATCAGCCCGGCAGGCCCGATCGGATGACGCACCGTCATCGAGAACTTGTTCGGCAGCTCGCTCCGCGTGGTAACGCCGTACATGCGCCGCCCCTCACCCGCCATGAAGAATGCGAAGTCGATGCCTTCCTGGACGTCGGCTCGACATTCCTTCAGCGTCTTGCCCATCTCGCGCGCCATCAGCTGGGACAGCTCTTCCTTGCGCTGCTCGAGCAGCAGACCGACGCGCAGCACGTAATCTGCGCGCTGCGGTGACGGCGTCGCGGCCCACGAGGGGTACGCGCACACCGCGGCCTCCACGCATTCGTTCACGTCCACCGAGTCGCCGCGCGCGAACGTGCCGATGAGATCGTCTCGGTTGGCCGGGTTCCGGTCTTCGAAGACCTCGCCGGAGTGGCCGGTGATCCACTCGCCACCCGCGAAGATGTCTAGGTATTCCTCTGCCATGTGCCTTCACCTTTCCGGCTGCCCGCGCGCTCCTCGTGGGGGCGCGTGAGGAACTTGTACATGCGCACGACATCGACCGTTCCTTCGGGGAACCGTACGCCCGCGTGCTCGACGCCTTCATCTTCATACCCCAGCGCGCGATAGAGCGCATGAGCCCTTTCGTTCGTCGCGAACACGCGAAGGGTCATACGGATGACGCCGTATTCGCGCGCCCAGTCTTCCGCGGCTTCGATCAAGGATCGCCCGACGCCTCGGCTGCGGAGGTCCGTCGCAACGGTGATCCCGAACTCTGCGACGTGGGCTACCGAGGGTCGCAACCCCCGGTGGGCGGACAGCACGCCCGCGACGCCGCCGTCTACCTCCGCGACGAGTGTCACGCCGGCGGGATCCCATCCCAACCGGTGCCGCCGCCATTCGCGTGCAGACCACAGCTCGCGCTCGGTCACCGCGAGGGTTCGCGGCCGCTCATGCATCGCTTCGGCGGTGATCGCGAGGGCCGCGCGCGCGTCTGCGTTCCGAGCCTCGCGCACGATGCCGGCTCGTCCATCCTTCGTGCGGAAGGGGAACGTGCGCACTATCCGTGACCTTCCGCAAGCTCGCGCGAGCGCTCCGTCGCCGCGCGCACCGCGTCCAGGAACGCCGACCGCACACCCGCGCGCTCGAGGACGCGCATCGCCGCTACGGTCGTCCCGCCGGGGGACGTGACTTCCTCGCGAAGCTCGACGGGATGCTTGCCGGTCTCGCGAAGCATCCGCGCTGCGCCGAGCAGCGTTTGCACCGACAGCTCCGTCGCCACGTCACGTGGGAGCCCCACGCCGACCGCGGCCTCGATCAGCGCTTCTGCGAGGAAGAAGACGTATGCGGGGCCGGTGCCGGAGACCCCCGTCACGGCGTCGAGGTACTTCTCCGGGAGATGCACGATGCGGCAAACCGCCGACAAGATCTCGTCTGCTTGGGCCATGTGCTCCGGCGTCGCGTGGGTCCCGGCGGCGATCGCCGCCGCTCCTTCGCGCAACAACGCCGCGGTATTCGGCATCGCGCGCACCACGGGAACGGCACCGCCGAGCTTCCGCTCGATCAACCCGATCTGGATCCCGGCGGCGATCGACATCACGAGCTGTTGCGGACGGACCACACCGGCCATCGCGCCCAGCACATCGTCGATGTCTTGCGGCTTCACCGCGATCAAGACGTTCGAAGCTTCGGCCACCGCTTCGGCCACGTCACCCGTCGCACGCACGCCGTGCGTTTTCACGAGCTGCTCGCGCCGCTCCTCGTGGATCTCTGCGACCACGATCTCGTCCGGCTCCGCCCACCCTGCGTCGAGCAGCCCCGCTACGAGCGCCTCACCCATCTTGCCGCCGCCGATGATCGCGAGCTTCGCCATGGAGGGATGCTAGCCCAACGCCGCGCGCGCGTGGCGCCTTACTTGCGGAACAACGCTTCGGCGAAGAACCGGACGTTGCCCGGCCGCTCGGCGATGCGGCGCGTCAGGTACGGGTACCACTGCTCGCCGTACGGCACGTACACGCGCAGGTTCTCGCCGCGTGAGAGCAGCCGGCTCTGCAGCTCCCGCCGGACGCCGTAGAGCATCTGGAACTCGTAGGTCTCCTGCGCGCGGCCGAGCCGGCGAGCCTCCGATTCGGCGTGCCGGATCATCTCTTCGTCGTGGGTCGCGATCATGGCGTACGACGTCGACGCGAGCAGCCGGGTCGCCAGGTCCTTGAACGCCGCGTCGACGTCTTTCCGCGCGCGGTACGCGATCGCGCGAGGCTCGAGATACGCGCCTTTGCAGAGCCGGACGTGCGCGCCCGACTCGACGAGCCGCTCGAGGTCGTGTCCCGTCCTGCGGAGGTAGGCCTGTAAGGCGACGCCTGCGGCGCCCGGGAACTCCCCCGCGAGCCTCACACAGGCGTCGACCGTGCGGTCGGTGTAGTGGTGGTCCTCCATGTCGAGCGTCACCGACGTTCCGGCGTCGCGCGCGCGCTCGGTGATCGCGCGCGCGTTGCGCTCGGCCGCGGCAGGATCGACGTCGAGCCCGATCGCCGTGAGCTTGACGCTGACATTCGCGAGGAGGCGCTCTCGCCCGATGGCGTCGAGCGCGCGCACGTACATGTCCGTGGCCGCCGCGGCGTGTCCGAGGTCGGTGACGTTCTCGCCGAGGTAGTCGATCGACACCGACGCGCCTTCGGCGTTCAGCTCGCGGATAACACGGATCGCCTCGCCGAGGGACTCACCCGCTACGAACCGGGTCGCAACTTTGCGGCCGGCACCTCCGGTAGCTGCCTTCCGGATCAGCTTGTTATGAGCGACGCCGACGACGAGTGAACGGAGCACGCCGGGATATTAGGGGTGGGGCGTCGCGCGCGCGGGCCACGAGGAAGACCGTGAGCACCGAGGGATGACATAGGGCCCGGATGTCCTACCGGTTCGGCGACGCTCACACCGAAGTGCTTGCGTTGCGCGATCCCTCAGACTTCCGGGCCCTAAGTGCCCCGACCGACCTTGTCGTACCGTCTCGGTTTCCTGGTGGTAACCACCACAGACGTTCGACTTTGGGTCACTTACCCTTCTGGTAGTTTACCCACCCGACCAGCTACTTAGCTGTCGCAACCGGCCGGATAGTTTACCCCCACTCGGTTGGGCTCCTTACGGCCAGCCCGCCCGCAGCGATCCCATTCGGTTCCCTGACTCGGCCGTACCGGCCGCTCGGGGCACGCGAAAGATATCATCTCGAAACTCTCAATCAAGAACGGGAAAAGGCCTGTTCAGCTTGTAAAGACGCAGGTCAATCACGCGAGCGCGCGAAGAACGTGAAAAGAATTTCTCAACCGGTTTCGAGAGTGGGCTTTCCGCGCGTTACGCTCCGGACGTCACGCGCTCGACGTTTCTGCGTTCGACGCGCGCCACCGTCGATCCGCTTCGAGGTAGGACGCGAATCCGATGCCGATCGCAGCATCGAACATGCCGTCGGCTTCGATGAGGATCGACCCGATGATGCGATCGAGCTCGTCGTCGTCGAGCCCTTCGATCGCGCGCTGCCCGACGATGAAGACGTCGCCGTCGGAATCGAGCGCGAAGTGCACGGTGTACGCGCGCGCGTTCCGTCGCAGGAGCAGCTCGTAGAACGCAGCTTCGTTCTCCATCGGACGGCGCATGAAGAAGGATTCGAACGAGATGCGGTCGCCCGTGACGGAGACGAGGATCGGGATCGCAAGCTTGCGTTCACCCCGGAGCTGCGCGCCCCAGCGAGCTTCGTCGAGACGTTTGAAGGCGATCTCGGCTCGGCCGAAGAAATCCTCGAGCAGCCCGGCAACGTTCATATTCCGTACAGCGCGCGCGCTTCGGCGAATGCTTCGCGCGTGACGCTCATCCAGACGTGATCGACGAAGACGCCGGCTTTGAGTGACCGCGCCGGCAGACGAGCCTCCTCGATGAAGCCTGCCGTCTTGTACATATGCCGCGCGCGTTCGTTCCCGTCGAGCATCCAGAGCTCGATCATCCGCAGCTCGAGGTAGTCGAACCCGAACACGAGGGTCGCCATCAGCGCGTCGAGGCCGAGGTGTTTCCCCCACTCGATCTTCTCACCCACGAAGATGTAGAGGGCTGCGAGCCCGTCGCGTGGCCGGAAATTGTTCAGACCCACTCGCCCGATCCCTTTCCCATTCGCCTCGATCAGGAAAGGGTGCCCCTCTTGGACGGCATTCCGTTCGCTCTCGATGACATCCTCGAGCGCGAACGGGTGCGTGTAATCCATCCAGTAGAAGATGTCGGGGTCGTTCTGCCAACGCAGGATGTCCGGGTAATCGTTTGGTCTGACACTGCGAAGAACGACGTACTTCCCGGAGATCATGCGGGAATCATACGCAGGGATCGCTCCCGTTCATCGCGAGATGCTCGGCCGCGTGCTCTTCGTATACGTCGAGCAATCCCGCGGCCGCCACGCGCCAATCAAACCGGCGGGCGAAATGAGCGCCGGCTTCTCCCATCCCGGCGGCCTGTTCCGGAGAAGACAAGATCGAGTCGAGCGCGCGCGCGAACGCTTTCGGGTCCGCCCCCGCCACGAGCCGGCCGGTTCCACCGTCCCGCACGGTCGTACGCAGCCCGCCGACGTCGGTTGCAACGACGGGCGTTCCGCATGCGGCGGCTTCGAGCGCAACCAGTCCGAAGGATTCGCTCCGCGAGGGAATCAACACGCAATCGGCGGCTCGGTAATACCGAGGCAAGTGTCCATGCGGGACCGGCGCGTGGAGCACCAAGCTGCCTGCGACGCCGAGCTCGGCTGCCAGCTTTGCGAGGTCGTCGGGTTGCACGCCGTTCGCGCCCGATGGGCCGCCGAGGACGACGAGCAATGGGTCCAGCGAGGGCGATGTGCGAACGAG
>JBHELL010000186.1:0-3346 GCA_046263075.1 Actinomycetota bacterium
GAACAACCAGCCCTTCATCGATCACTCGGTCGACGTTCAATCGACCGCGTCGGCAGCCGCATACGGGACCGACGGATGGGGATGCGCGAACGCAGGGTTCGGAAACCTCATCATGGCGCCGGCCGAGATGAACGAGGCGCGCTGGCCGACCCTTCATCTGTCGAACGATCTGACGACCGACACTGCCGGGGCCGGGAAGTGGCGCGGCCAGCCGGGGTCGTTCTGGATCAAAGGCGCGACCGCACCGCTCACGATGTACACGTTCATCATGAGCATGAAGTACCCGTCGCCCGGCGTCGCGGGTGCAAGCCCGGGAACGCCGGATCGTCTCGTGATCCGGCAACCGGACGGGTCTGAGAAGGTGATCACGCACACCGCGCTCTACGAGCCGCTGGCGGCCGGCGCGCGCCTGGAGTATCAGCGCGGCGGTGGTGGGGGATGGGGTGACCCGCTCGAGCGCGATCCACAAAAGGTATGCGAGGACGTGCTCGATGAATACGTGAGCGTGGAGGCCGCCGAGCGCGACTACGGCGTCGTCCTGACGGGGCGTGCCGAGGACTACTCTCTGCGGGTGGACACGGACGCGACGGAGGCGAGACGGAAGGCGATGCGCGGTGCGTGAGGCATTCATCGTCGGGGCCGTACGGAGCCCGATCGGCAAGAAGAACGGCAAGCTGTCCGGCACGCATCCGACGGATCTCCTGGGGACGGTCCTGAAGGGGTTGCTCGAACGGACGGGCGTCGACCCGCTTCAGATCGACGACGTCATCGGCGGGTGCGTCACACAGTGCGGAGACCAAGGCGTGAACGTCACGCGGAACGCCGTCATCGCTGCGGGGTTGCCGTGGGAGATGCCTGCGACGACCGTCGACCGGCAGTGCGGCTCGGCGATGCAAGCGGCAACGTTCGCAGCGGCGTCCGTCGTTGCCGGTCATTACGACATCGCGATCGCGTGCGGCGTCGAGTCGATGAGCCGCGTCGGTCTCGGACAGAACGCGATCCAACCTGGTTTCGCGTTCAGCGACGCGTGGTTCGAAGCCGTCGGCGGTCGCGAGTTCCTCTACACGCAGTTCCAAGCTGCGCAAGAGATCGCGCGCAAGTACGGCATCTCGAAAGAGGAGATGGACGCGCAAGCCGTCGAGTCGCACCGGCGCGCGTGGCACGCGACACAAGAGGGACGTTTCACACGCGAGATCCTCCCGATCAAGGTGACGCTACCGGACGGAAGCGTCGAAGAGATGACGGTCGACGAATGTATCCGTCCTGGCACTACGATGGAGACATTGGCAAAACTTCCGCAGATCATGGACGGCTGTCCCGACATCACCGCAGGCAACTCGTCGCCGATCTCGGACGGAGCCGCTGCCTTGCTGGTCGCATCCGGGGAGAAAGCCAAGGAGCTCGGGCTGGCGCCGCGCGCGCGCATCGCGCACGTTGCGCTCGCCGCGTGTGAACCGATCGTGATGCTGCAGGGACCGATCCCGGCGACCGAAAAGTTGCTGAAGCGATCGGGGATGAAGATCGACGACTTCGATCTTCTCGAGTGCAACGAAGCGATGGGGTCGATCGTGCCCATGTGGGAGAAGACGTTCGACATCGACCACGACAAGGTGAACGTAAACGGCAGCGGCATATCGCTCGGGCATCCCGTCGGTGCGACAGGCGCGCGGATCCTGACGACGCTCCTTCACGAGCTCGAGCGCACGGGCAAACGGTGGGGGTTCCACACGATGTGCGAGGGCGGCGGCCAGGCCAACGCCATCGTGCTCGAGCGCGTATAGGTCGTCCGGGAAGCCCGGTGGACGGCCCTCCGCGCGAAGTTCTGAATTTGGCGCCTGTGCACCTACAGCAACAGCAGCACCCGCGCGTAGCCTGCGGTTTCTCCGACCCTCACCCTTTTGTTGAAAGATGCGGAGGTTCAGGGTTACGTCTGAGACTTTCCTTTTGCGGGGGTATGGCTATACCATTCGGTCCTTCTTCGGCTTGAGGGGCCGGAGCAGGGTAGAGGGGGAACCACTTGAAGACGCTACGGCGCGCCGCTATCGCGGGCTTCCTTGCGCTGATCGTCACCACATGGATCGGTGTCGGCGCTGCCAGCGCCGCATCGCTCGTGACTGACTTCACGCAATGCTCGAACCTAACGACCTCGCCGCACTCGTGCAGCTGGATCAACGGGATCATCCAGCAGAGCAACTCGCGTTACTTCGAAGGCATGGGTGTTCCGCAGCGGACGTTCTTCGACAACGTCACCGCGCAACCGAGCAACGCTCACACTCTCGTCTTCCATCACGACGCGACCAAGGGCGGCATCCACGCCTACGACTGGCTCGAGTCGTACTCGCAGGCGATCCAGGGCGCGATCGATGCCGGCGTTCCTTTCACGACCCTCAACCCGTGTGTGAGCGGCTCTTCCTCTCCCGCTTCGTTCGCTGCCGATTGCATTGCATTGCGCGGTGGCAGCAACTTCATCGACATCCCCGTACCTGACGACTCGTACGTGAGCCACGACGGCGCGACGCAGACGCGGATCAACGCGTACGAGCTCGCGTACGGCAACCGCACGGTCCGCGTCTGGGCGAACGCGCCGATCTCCGGCGGCACGCTCACGCTCTCCCATTCCGTCGCGAACGGGCTCGACACGAGCGACAGCGCGATCAACTACTCGCTCGGTTGGACATCAGCTGCAACGAAGATCTTGATCGAGTACGCCGGACACATCGCGCGCGCCGACGGCGCAGCAGGGTGGGGCGCAGGACACGGCGCGTCGAGCATCAGTGGTGGCCCGTACCACGTGAGCCTCGACACGCTCGACGGCGCATCGCTCGGTAGCCAAGACAATCAGATCAAGGGCGCCGACATCCTGATCGCGTCGAGCATCGTGACGACCCCCGTCCCGTCGACCTCGGTCGTCGTCAACAACCCCATCCACGACACGGCGGTCATCACCGGTTCGAGCCCCTCGGGCACCGTGACCTTCCGGCTCTACGGCCCGAGCTCGTCCGCCTCGTGCACGGGGACTCCGATCTACACATCCGCGGTTCCCGTCACGAACATAACGACGACGAGCGGGAGCGCCACGTCGGGGAACTACACACCGACCGCCCCCGGGAGCTACTGGTGGACGGCGACCTACTCGGGCGACACCGGGAACAGCGGATCGGCGAGTGGATGTGGTGACGAGACGAACGTCGTCACGAAGGCCACTCCGACCCTCGCGACCGCTCCGAACGCCGCGACCGTCGTGGTCGGCAACCCGATCTCGGACACCGCGACCCTTACCGGCGGGTTCAACCCGACCGGCACCGTGAGCTTCGCGCTCTTCGGCCCCGGCGACACGGGCTGCACG
>JBHELL010000187.1:0-3469 GCA_046263075.1 Actinomycetota bacterium
GTCGTTCCGAGCTCGTTCTCGATCTGCGGCCGCGCGTCGCCGGCAGCGCGCTCCACTCGCACCGGCCGGCCGAGCATCGCCGACAGCTCGGCCGATGCATCTTCCGCGTACAGCGCGCGCCCGTCCGGGAAGTAGACGACGGGGCCTCCCGGCCGCACGGCTCCGCGCAGCGACAGCAAGGCGGCTTCTCGTTTCGCGCTGATCACTCGTCCATTCGCTGCGTCGACGACCGCGACGCCGCGGTCGCCCGGGATGCCGTCGCGATCGAACCGCGCATGCTCGAGCGGCTCGCCGAGCATCGACTTGATCGGGTACCGCCACAACTCGATGACGCGGCCGACGCCTTCCACGACGCCGAGCCTAGCAAGCGCGAAGGCGGCCTCATCGAGACCGCCTTCGCCGGAATGCCGCTTTAGTGGAACGAATCCCCGCACGCGCACGTGGACTGCGCGTTCGGGTTGTCGATCGTGAAGCCCGACTGCTGCAAGGTGTCGACGTAATCGACCTTCGCGCCGGACAGGTAGGGCACGCTCATCTTGTCTACGACGAGCTGCACGCCGTCGAAGTCGGCGGTTCGGTCTGTGTCTTTGATCTGGTCGTCGAAGTACAGCGCGTAACGCAGACCCGAGCATCCGCCGGGCTGGACGGCGACGCGCAGCGCGAGCGGTGATTCGCTCTGCTCCCGCGCGAGCAACTCCTTGACCTTGGCGGCTGCGGTGGCCGTCATGGTGATCCCGGTCGAAACGGTCTGAGTGGTTTCCATGCAAGCTCCTCGGTCGAGACGGCCCCGATTATACCCGGTTGCGCGCGCTCTCAGCGCCTCGCGCTGACCAAACGCGCTGCTAAAACCCCCAAACCAGACGCGGCATTCCCGGGCTGAGACTCGTCGAGCGCCAAGACGTCAGCGAACAGGTCGGGCTTGATCGTAGCGCTGCCGACGAGGGCGACACACGGCACCCCGGCGCGTTGCGCAGCGCGCGCGACCGCACCGGGTGCTTTGCCGTCGAGCGTGCTCTCGTCGAGCCTTCCCTCACCGGTGATCACCAGATCCGCAGCCTTCAGGCGCTCGTCGAACCCCATCGCGTCCAGAACGACGTCTGCGCCGCTCCGGATGTGCGCGCCGAGCCCGAGGAGCATCGCACCCGCTCCTCCTGCAGCGCCGGCCCCCGGCGCGTCGAGCACCTGCACCCCGAGATCGCGCTCGACCACTTCGCCGAGGTTCTCGAGCCCGCGCGCGAGCCGCTCGACCACTTGCGGGCTCGCGCCTTTCTGCGGGCCGTACATCCGCGCGGCGCCGTGGTCTCCGGTGAGCGGCGCCATCACATCGGCCGCGACGTCGACCTCGATCGCTCCGAAGCGTGCGTCGAGCCCCTTCGTCTCGATCCGCGCGATCCGCTCGAGCCCTTCCCCGCCGGGCTCCACCTCTTTGCCTTCATGGTCGTAGAAGCGCACGCCGAGCGCGCGCGCGAGCCCGGTGCCGCCGTCGACGGTCGCGCTCCCGCCGATAGCGATAAGCAGCCGCTGGGGCCGGCGCGCGAGCGCTCCCTTGATCATCTCGCCGGTGCCGAGGGTGCTCGCTCGGAGCGGATCGCGGTCCCGCTCGTCGACGAGCCGCAACCCGCTCGCTTGCGACAGCTCGACGACGCCCGTGCCGTCTCGCAGCTGCGCGATGTGCGCGCGCACAGGCAGACCGAGCGGGCCGCGCGCGATCACGCCCATGATCGTGCCTCCCGCTGCGGCGACGAGCGCTTCGAGCGTTCCCTCGCCGCCGTCCGCGACCGGGGCGACGTCGACGTCGGCGCCGGCGTCACGACAGCCGCGCGCGATCGCCTCGGCTGCTTGGGCGGCGGTGAGTGTTCCTTTGAACTTGTCCGGAGCGACGAGCACGCGCACGGCGCGAGGATACTCGCGCATCGGGCGTAAGGCGCCCGCCGGTGTCGGCGCGATCGATGCGGGGAAGGATCGCGTCGACCATGGCGGCGATCCGTACAAGTCGAAACAGGGACGACCCGCCCGCGCGCCGAACACTGAGGCCTATGAGCGCGCGCACCGGGTTCGTTCCGTTCATCGTCACACTGTTCTATTTCGTGGCGTTCCCATACTCGGCGCTCTTCGTCGCGCCGATCGCGCTCTGGTGGCTCGCTCGCCGAGCCGCGCGCGCCGGGGCTATCGGATCGCTCATGATCACCGCGCTCGCGCTGCCGCACGCGGTCGTGCTCGCGTGGGGCCTCGCCGGATTGGTGCCCCAGCACGAGCACGCGGTGCAGCTTCCGGCCGCCGTCGTTGCCATCTTCGCGACGGCGGTCGCGTTCGCGCTGCGGGCACCATCGGCGACCGCCGCGCGCGTTTCCTGAGCGTGCGCCACCGTCTGTAGGATTCCCCGCCAGTCGTCAAAGGGGAGCATCCGATGAGCCTCCGCACGGTCCTCGTCAGCGATCTGTTCGGCTACGCGTTCCTCGACCGGCGGCCGTACCCCTCGTGGGAGCCGTTCTGGAAGGGCTACCGTGACCGAGCGATCATCACGCCGGAATACGGGTTGCTCTACATCGCGGCGATGCTGAAGGACCACGGGATCCCCTTCGAGCTCATCAACATGGTGGCCGACCACTGGGACGACATGCGTTGGTTCGAGGTCAGCGACGACCACCAGCACGACGAGGCGGCTCGACGTGAATTCGAAGCGTTGATCGCGCGCATGCGCGACGACACGATGGCGCGGCTCTCCGGCGCCGACGTCGTGATGATCCCGCTGTCCTACTACTACATGGTGCGCGGCGTGAAGCGGCTCATCATGCAGATGCGCGCGGCGGCGCCCGATGCACTGTTCGTCGTCGGAGGTAATTACGCGTCGATGCACGCGTTCGAGCTGATCCTCGACGGCTACGCGGACATCGTGGTGCGCGGCGAAGGCGAGGACGTCATCGTCTCGCTGATGGCCGAGCTGAACGCAGGCAAGCACAAGACCGGGAGGCTCGACACGCTCGGGATCAGCTACCAGCTTCCCGGCGGGGAGCCCGGGCACAACATGGATATGCCGCGTATCAACGACCTCGACCGGCTGCCGCACATGTATTCCGCCGGCGACCTGTTCAAGGTGCGCATGCGTCACACGTTCCTGAAGACGCTGCAGCCCGAAGGCGATTACTTCATCGGCTCCTCCTACGTCACGTCACGTGGCTGTCCTGAGAAATGCACGTTCTGCATGGACCCGACGATCTGGAGCCGCAAGGTTCGGTTCCACTCGCCGGAGTACGTCGCCGAGGTCGTGAGGTATTGCTGGGACGAGTACCACTCCGTCGGCAACCCGAAGTTCTACTTCGGCGATGCGACGTTCACGTTGCGCAAGCCACGGCTGTACGAGATGTGCGAGAAGATCGCAGACATCGGCTGGAACTACAACGTGCAGACCCGCGCCGACATGGTGGATCTCGAGACGCTCGAGCGGATGAAAGCCGCGCGGTTCCAGAAC
>JBHELL010000188.1:0-3230 GCA_046263075.1 Actinomycetota bacterium
ATCCACGACATCGCGTAGCCGAACAGGATCACGAGCAGCATCCCGAACGCGAAGGCGATGATGCCGTTCGTGAATCGAAACCCCACCGCAACCCCGACGATCGTCATGAGCACCGCCACGAAGACGTTCCGCGCAGAATCGGCGAAGGTGCGCCCGGCGAGTACTGCCGAACGGGCCATCGGCAGCGATTGGAAGCGCTCGAGCAAACCACTCTTCACATCCGTCGCGAGGCCGATAGCCGTTCCGACGGCGCCGAACGTTACCGTCTGCACGAAGATCCCGGGCATCAAGTAGTCGACGTACGGCACTCCCGGAACGCGGATCGCACCGCCGAAGACGTAGCGGAACATCAGCACGAAGATCACCGGCTGGATCGTCGAGAACACGACGAGCTGCGGCACGCGACGGTATGCGATGAGATTCCTCCACGCGACGGCGAGAGAATCTTGAAGCGCCGTAACCGGGTTCGGGCCGTGCACGATCCCTCTCGTGGCAACGCTCATGCTCTGCCTCGTTTCCTCGCGCGCGCCGGCCCAGGCGACGCCTCGGCCTCTGCGTGATGTCCCGTCAAAGACAAGAAGACGTCGTCGAGGCTCGGCTCCCTCACCGTCAAGGTTCCCGGCGCGAGCCCTTCGGCATCCAGCGACCGCATCGCGTCCATCAGAGCGCGCGCGCCTTCGTCCGACGCGAAGCGGACGAGCCCACCTTCGCGCTCAACCTGCATCGCGGCCGAGAGTGTTTTCTCGGCTCGTTTCGCGTCGTCGTCCGCGCTCCATCCGAATTCGATCACGGTGCTGCCGAGCCGCGCCTTCAACGCCGCCGGTGTGTCGTTCGCGATCACAAGTCCGCGGTCGATCACGGCAACGCGACCCGCGAGCCGATCCGCTTCCTCGAGATACTGCGTCGTCAGCAACACCGTCGTGCCTTCGTTGACGAGCTCGCGGACCATCCCCCACATGTCGTTGCGGCTTTGCGGATCCAGACCCGGCGTCGGCTCATCGAGGTACAGCACGGCCGGCCGGTGGACAAGCGCTGCGGCAAGGTCGAGCCGTCTGCGCATCCCACCCGAATACGTCCGCACCGGCCGCATGCCCGCGTCGGTGAGACCGAAGCGCGCCAGCAGCTCGTCCGCGCGCGCTGCGATATCGCCGGGGATATGTGTGAGCTTCCCGATCAATCGCAGGTTCTCGTGGCCGGTGAGGTTCGGATCGACGGCTGCGTACTGACCTGCGAGCCCGATCGCGTATCGGACGCGCACGGGATCGCGACCGACGTCGACGCCGAGGACTTCGGCCGTCCCCGCGTCCGCCCGAAGGATCGTCGACAGGATCCGGATCGCGGTCGTCTTTCCGGCACCATTCGGACCGAGGAGTCCGAACACCGTTCCCCTCTCGACCTCGAAATCGATACCTCGCAGCGCTTCGACATCACCGAAATATTTGACCAAGCCCTCAACGCGGATCGCGGGATCTGGCATGGCCGCGATACTCGCACAGCTACTTTGGCCTGTCAAATCTTTTGAGTTTCCAATCTTCGGAGTGCCGTGATAAACTCTCCGTATGAACCGGGCGGCGCGCGCAACCGAAGTCTGGAGGCTGATGTCGGACTTCGTGATGGCACAGGTCGGACCGAAAGCGCGCGCGCTCGCCGGTGAAGGATTGACCCCGGGGCACTGGCGAGCCCTGCGCGCATTGGACCCCGCGCAGCCGAGAACTATGGGCATGTGCGCGGAAGAGCTCGGCTGCGACCCGTCCACCGCGACATGGCTGATCGACCGGCTCGAGGAGAAGGGTTTCGTCGAGCGGCGCGCGTCGGCGACGGATCGTCGAGTGAAGTCGGTCGTACTGACGCGCAAAGGCATCGCGATGAAAGCCAAGCTCGAGGCGGATTTCTACGCGCCGCCCGGCCGGCTTGAAGCGCTGAGCCGAACCGACCTCGAAGCGCTCGATCGCGCGCTGCGCGCGCTCACCGCGGACGATTAGCCCGCGCGCGCGGCCTGGACGCACGCAGGGAACAGTCGTGCCCCCAACTGGACGGTATACGAAAAACCCTCCCCAGCTAGAGACTGAGCCGTTTGCGCTAATCCGGGCGCATAGCAAGCGTCGCCGAGCTGGTTATCGACGTTTTCGGTGATAGCCCTACGCGCGGCTCGGCTCCTCAAGAAATCGAACTCGCCAACGCACCAACTCCTATGAGGTGAACGCGCGCGCGGTTCAATCAGCCTGCTCACCCGGCGCCGACGACGCCAGCGTCGACGTGGGCACTTACCAAACGTCACTTAGGGAGTCACCCGAAGCGGAGCTAGCGACGGACTCGAAGTGACGCCGCTGCACGGAAAGCTCGAGCACGAAGTCCTGTTCGGCTGTGAGCGGCACCCGCCGAGTAACAGCACGCAACAGAGCACCAGAGCGCATTGCTTTAACCTACGCACAGTTCTTCCAATTTAACCGGCCCTCGGGGAGATTCTCCTCCGAAGCCGCACCGATGATGCCCGAAATCGCTCCACGACACAACGTCTGACGCACCGAAAACTCACGAACGTCATCGAGACCGAGCAGCCGCTCGGTCTTTCGCGCGTTTGACCAAAGGAGGCAACGATCGTGCCGACTGCATTCGAAGAGCGGGTCGCCTTCGGGCGTGGGATCCGTCATCAGGACCGGAACCTCTCCCAAGCGATCGCTGATTTCTATCTGCGGGAGAACCTCGCGAACGTGCGCCACTACTCCCCGGCCGTGCGTTTGCTCGACGAGCTGGAGCACGCTCTGGCGCGAGAGTTCGCCGAGTATCTCGACATCGCGATCGGGGGCGAACTCCGTCACGCAACTGCTCATCTGGAGCTCGACGAGGAGTGTCTGCCGATCGAGCTGGCGCCGTTCTTCCCGGAGGTCTCGGTCGCCGCGAGCGATCGTGGGGAAGGCATGGCTGGTGTGGAGCATCATCCGTCGACGGTATGGGATGGCGGCGCTCGATCTCGCCGAGGATGTTTTCCGCATGGATGGATGGCGGCGCAACTTCGGGGGCAGTCCCTCTTGAGGAATTTCCCGGAGTAGGCGCCGATGCCCGTCGACCCGTTCCCTCCTATAGCTCTGCCCCGACGGACGTCCAAGAAAACGAGCTTCAAACCTCTGGTTCGTGCAGATGTCTTGCGCTTGCATACGGTCCGGGTTCGAGTGTGTTTCGGTCCCACCTGGACTCGTGAGGGGCCCGGCCAGCCCCCAAGATGCCCGAAC
>JBHELL010000189.1:0-3460 GCA_046263075.1 Actinomycetota bacterium
TCTTCCGGCCGCTGTTCGCACGCCCGAGTTCGAATAAGGCACTAACAGTGGTCCCAACGGGGTTCGAACCCGTGTCTCGACCTTGAGAGGGTCGCATCCTAGACCGCTGGACGATGGGACCGCTGGGGCGCCTGGATTCGAACCAGGACTACCTGAACCAGAATCAGGCGCGCTGCCGGGTTACGCTACGCCCCAAAGCCCCGCCATGGTACCCGCGGCCCTATCCCCCAGCAACGCCTATCGCTCGTCGCACACGTTGCAACGTTTTTTCGCGGCCGAGGATCTCCAAGGACTCGAACAGCGGCGGCGACACCAGGGATCCCGTAACCGCAGCGCGCAGCGGCTGGAACGCTTCCTTCCGCTTGATCCCCGCGCCGTCGGCCCACGCCATCAGCGACGCGTTGATCGCGCCGCTCGTCCAATCGCCGAGCCCTTCTAACACATCGAGCGCCGCACCCAAGTGATGCTGCGCCCTGCCGATCAAGGCGGCCGCTTTCTCGTCCGGCTCGGCGTCCTCGAATAGGAATCGCACCTGTCCCGGAACTTCGTCGAGCCTGTGCACGCGCTCCTGCACGAGCGGAACGATGCGCAACAGCGTCGCGCGCTCGTACATGATGTCACGCAGGTACGGCTCGGCGCGCGCGACGAAGTCGTCGACGGCGAGCTCGCGGATGCGCTCGCCGTTGAACGCGGTGAGCTTTTGCAGATCGAACGCGCTGGGGTTGCGCGTGATTCCGCTCGGTTCGAACGAAGAGATCAGTTGCTCGATCGTGAACCGCTCGGTCATGCCGTCGCCGACCGACCAGTCGAGGATCGCCAAGTAGTTGATCATGACCTCGGGCAGGAAACCCATGTCGCGATACTCCCGAACCGCCGTCGCGCCGTGCCGCTTCGACAGCTTCGCGCGATCTGCGCCGACGAGAAGCGGGAAGTGACCGTAGGCAGGCGGCTCGCCGCCGAGAGCTTCGATCAGCCGGATCTGCCGAGCCGTGTTCGGGAAGATGTCCTCTCCGCGTAACACGTGCGTGATCTTCATCGTCAGGTCGTCGTACGGGGCGGCGAGCCCGTACAACGGCCAGCCGTCGGCTCGCATGATGACCACGTCGTCGGAGCTGGTGTGCTCGAAGGTTATCTCGCCGCGCACGAGGTCGGTGGTGGTCGTACTTCCCGCCGGCATCTTGAACCGGACGGCGGGCGTGCGACCTTCTGCCTGGAACTCCCGGGCTTGCGCCTCGCTGAGGTTCCTGCATCGCCCGTCATAACCCGGAGGCCGGCCTTCCTTCAACGCTTGTTTGCGACGCGCGTCGAGCTCTTCCGGCGTGCAGAAGCAGCGGTACGCGTTGCCGCTCGCCAGAAGTTTCTCGACCGCCTCTTGGTAGAGCGGGATCCGCTCGCTCTGCTTGAACGGTCCCTCGTCCCAGCCCAAGCCGAGCCAATCGAGATCCCCGAGCGCGTGCTCGGCGCCTCCTTCGACCGTTCGCTCGCGATCGGTGTCGGCGAAACGGAGGACGAATGCGCCGTTGTGCTTGCGCGCGTACAACCAGTTGAACGCAGCGGCGAGCGCATGCCCAACGTGCAACGAGCCGGTCGGCGCAGGTTCGAATCGTGTTCGGACGATCACGCAGGCAGTCTATTCGCGTCGCCGGCCCCAATCGGGATATTCGCTCGGCTCCGGAGAAGGCGGGAACACTGTGGGTACTACTCTGCCGCTAGTACCGCGTTGCGCAGGACGCCGATCCCTTCGATCTCGATCTCGCACGCGTCTCCGGGCTCCATCGGGGAAACGCCTTCCGGGGTCCCCGTCATGATCACGTCGCCTGGCAGAAGCGTCATAACGCGCGAGATGTAACTCACCAAGAACGCCGGCGGGAACACGAGATCCTTCGTGTTCGCTTCCTGCTTCGTCACGCCGTTCACGCGCGCGCTGATCTGCAAGCCGATCGGGTCGAGCTCCGTCTCGATCCACGGCCCGAGCGGCGCGAACGTGTCGAACCCTTTCCCGCGGGTCCATTGCCCGTCCCCGAACTGGTAATCGCGCGCGCTCACGTCGTTGCCGCAGGTGTACCCGAGGATCGCGCGGGCCGCGGTCGCTTCGTCGGCGTTACGCACGAGGCCCGCGATGACCACGCACAGCTCTGCTTCGTGGTCGAGCCGTTCCAACCCGACCGGCTTGCGGATGACGTCGTCGGGCCCGATCACGGCCGTGTTCGGCTTCAAGAACAGCAACGGCTCCTTCGGCACCTCGGCGCCGTGCTCCGCCGCATGCGCTGCGTAGTTCCGCCCGATCGCAACGATCTTCGACGGCAGCACCGGCGCGAGGAGCCGGCACTCCGACAACGGGGCGGTCTTCCCCGTGAAACGCAGGTCGCCGACCGGGGGGCCGTCGAGCTCACGAACCGTGTCGTCTTCGATGACCCCGAATGCGATCCCGCCTCCGTACGAAACGCGCGCGATCTTCACTGCCGCTCCCCCTCGTTATGGATCAAGCCGTACGTGATCGAATCGACGAGCGCCTCCCACGACGCTTCGATGATGTTCGGGTGAACGCCGATAGTGGACCATTCGCGCGCGCCGTCCTGCGACTCGAGCAAGACGCGCGTGACCGCGCCTGTGCCCTTCTTCTCCTCGAGGATCCGGACCTTGTAATCGACCAGCTCGATCGACTCGAGCGCCGGATAGAAGTTCACGAGCGCCTTGCGAAGCGCGCGGTCGAGCGCGTTCACGGGCCCGTTCCCTTCCTCGGTGGAGATGTGGCGTTCTCCGCGCGCCCAGATCTTCACGGTCGCTTCGGACACCACGCTCCCATCCTCGCGCTTCTCTACCGTGACGCGGAACGACTCGAGGCGGAAGAACTCGCGCTCCGTTCCCGCATGCCTGCGGATCAGCAGCTCGAGCGACCCATCCGCAGCTTCGAAGTGGTAGCCCGCGTGTTCGAGATCTTTGACCTCCTGCAGGATCGCGCTCGCAACGTCCGCGCGCTCGTCAAGGTCGACGCCGATCTCACGTGCCTTCAGCACGATCGTCGAGCGCCCGGACAGCTCCGACACGAGCAGGCGGCGCGCGTTGCCGACCGAGGCGGGCTCGACGTGCTCGTACGCACCCTCCATCTTCGCGAGACCGCTCGTGTGCAGCCCCGCTTTTGTCGCGAACGCGCTCGCGCCTACGTACGGTTGATGCGGATCGGGCGCGATGTTGCAGATCTCGGCGACCGCGTAGTGAACGGCGGTGAGCTTCTCGAGGTTCTCGGCCGGCAGCACGGCTCGGCCATCTTTCAGCTGCATGTTCGCGATGATCGTGAGGAGGTTCGCGTTCCCGCATCGCTCGCCGATGCCGTTCACGGTTCCTTGCACGTGTGTGACGCCGTGGTTCACCGAAAGCAGCGAGTTCGCGACCGCACACCCGGTGTCGTCGTGGAAGTGAACACCGATCGGCTCCGGCCGCGCCGCGCGAACCTCGTCGA
>JBHELL010000190.1:0-10338 GCA_046263075.1 Actinomycetota bacterium
GAACACCTCGACGGCATCGATCGCCAAGGCCGACGCCACCATCGACGTGCAAGGCGCATCGGTCACCTACGACGCCACCCCCCACGGCGCCACCGGCACCGCGACGGGCGTCAACGGTGAGGACCTGTCTTCTGGCCTTGACCTCGGCGCAAGCTTCACCGACGTCCCCGGCGGCACCGCGAACTGGACCTTCACCGGCGGGACCAACTACAACGACGCCTCGAACTCGGTCGCGATCGTGATCGCCACGCACGGCGTCACGGTCGACTTCACCGCCCAGGACAAGACCTACGACGGTTCGACCGATGCGGCCATCACCGGCTGCTCGCTCACCGGCGTGGTCAGCGGCGACGAGGTCAGCTGCGACTCCTCGTCGGCAACGGCATCCTTCTCCGACGCCGACGCCGGCGCGGACAAGACCGTCACGGCGAACGGGTTCACCCTCACCGGCGCGGACGCTTCGGACTACGCGATCACCACGGTGAACACCTCGACGGCATCGATCGCCAAGGCCGACGCCACCATCGACGTGCAAGGCGCATCGGTCACCTACGACGCCACCCCCCACGGCGCCACCGGCACCGCGACGGGCGTCAACGGTGAGGACCTGTCTTTTGGCCTTGACCTCGGCGCAAGCTTCACCGACGTCCCCGGCGGCACCGCGAACTGGACCTTCACCGGCGGGACCAACTACAACGACGCCTCGAACTCGGTCGCGATCGTGATCGCGAAGGCCGCCTCAACAGTCGCAGTCGACTGCCCGGTAGCTCACGAGTCGTACGACGGATCGGCACACGACGTCTGCACTGCTTCTGCGAACGGTGCAGGTGCGTTGACGCAACCGTTGACCGTGACCTACGACGACAACACAAACGCTGGCACGGTTACCGCTTCGGCCACCTACGCAGGAGACGCCAACCACACGGGCAACTCCGACGCGGCTCAGTTCGTGATCGACCAAGCCACTTCGACCACGACGGTCGACTGTCCGACCGATCCGCAGATCTACACAGGTTCGGCGATCGAGCCGTGCACCGCGAGCTACTCGACCAGCGATGGTCTCAGCGGCTCGGTCGGGGTCACCTATACCGACAATGTCAGCGTCGGCACCGCACACGCCAGTGCCAGCTACCCAGGCGACTCGAACCACTCCACCAGCTCGGGCTCGGCGACCTTCGAGATCGTTCGCGCCGGTCCGGAAGAGACCACGACGACGATCGACTCGACATCTGCCGCGACGGTGGTCGGTCAGAGCTACTCCGTCTCCGTGACGGTGTCAGCGACCGACACGCCGGCCGGATCGGTCAACGTCAGCGATTCCGACGGCAACACGTGCTCGATCACACTCGCGAGTGGCACCGGCGCGTGCAACCTTTCGTCTTCGTCCGCAGGGACCAAGACGGTCGACGCGCACTTCGTCGGTAACGCCGACTTCGCCGAAAGCGACGCAACATCGGCCAGCCACACCGTCAGCAAGGCCAGCACGACGACGACGATCACCTCGGACGCGCCCGCGATCACGGGTACCTCGACCGCCGGCCAGTCCTTCGATGTGGCCTACACGGTCGCGGTCAACTCGCCCGGCGCCGGCTCGCCGGCCGGAAACGTCACGGTCACGGACGGCACGGCGAGCTGCACGGCAACGGTTGCCGCAGGCACGTGCTCGCTCACGCTCACGAGCGCGGGGACGCACAGCCTGACCGCCACCTACGCGGGCAGCACCGACTTCAACGGCTCGACGTCTGCTGCCGTGAGCCACACGGTCAGCCCCGCCGCGCTTGCATCGATCGTCGTGTCGCCGAGCACCGCGACCAAGGCGGCGGGCGTTGCACAGCCCTACACCGCGCAAGGGTTCGACACCTACGGCAACAGCCGGGGCGACGTGACGGCCGGCACGACGTGGAGCATCGCGCCGAACGGCTCTTGCTCGGGCGCAAGCTGTTCGGCAACGGTCGCCGGGGCGCACACGGTGACCGGTAACGACGGCGGCTTCACGAACACGGCGACCCTCACCGTGACAGCAGCTGCAGCTACGGTCGTCCGCGTCGAGACCGCCGCGAATGGTTCGGGCACCGTCGTGGCCGCGCAGACGTTGCCGGCCGGCTCATCGATAACCGCCTACTCGATCACGCGTGACCAGTACGGCAACTTCGTCGGCAACGCAGGCTCGACGTGGTCGCTCGTCAGCAAGACCGGTGGTGTCGTCGACGGCGACCTCGTCGCGGCGACGAACGGTAAGTCGGCAACCTTCACCGGTCATTCGGTGGGGTCGGCGAAGCTTCACGCGGGGATCACCGGCCTGACCTCGACCGACTCGGGAACGATCACGGTCGCGCGCAGCAGCGCCGCCGCGGTGCGCGTCGAGACCGCTTCCGACGGCTCGGGCGTGCCGCTCCCGGCGCAGAACGTTGCTTCGGGCAGCTCGGTCGTCGGATACGCGATCAGCCGCGACGCCGGCGGCAACTTCATCGCCAACGTTTCGGCGACGTGGTCTCTCGTCAACAAGACGGGCGGCGTCGTCGACGGCGATCTCGCGACGGGCAAGCAGAGCAAGTCTGCAACGTTCACGGCGCATGCGCCCGGCTCGGCCAAGATGCACGCCGTTGTCTCCGGCCTGACGTCCGTGGACTCCGGAACGCTTACGGCCGTCGGTGGCTCGGCGTCGAAGGTCCAGGTCGAGACGAAGGCCGACGGGACCGGCACCATCATCCCGGCGCAAACAGTGGTCGCCGGTAACTCGGTCAAGGGCTACGCGATCGCGCGCGACGCGGCCGGCAATTTCGTCGGCAACGTTGCGGCGACGTGGTCACTCGCCGGCATCCATGGAGGTGTCGTCGCGGGCGATCTGGTCGCGGCGTCGGACGGTAAGTCGGCGACGTTCACGGGTCACAAGACCGGGGACGCGAAGATGACCGTCGCCGTCAGCGGTCTGAGCTCCATCGACTCCGGCACTTTGACGGTGGTCGCCGGCGCTGCGAAGACCGTCGGAGTAGAGACGAAGGCGGATGGGTCGGGCGTGATCGTCGCGGCCCAGAACCTCGCATCGGGAAGCTCGCTGAACGTGTTCGCGATCACCCGCGATGCCTACGGCAACTTCGTCGCGAACGCCGCAGGCACTTGGTCGCTCGTGAGCAAGACCGGCGGTGTGGTCAACTCCGACCTCGTTGCGGCAGCCGGCAACGCGTCTGCGACCTTCACCGGAAACTCGACGGGGAGCGCGCAGATACACGTTGCGATCGGCGGCTTGACCTCGATCGACTCCGGCACCATCACGGTGGTGAAGAAGAAGAAGTAGATCGGTTCGATTCGCGGCAGGGCCGGGGACATCCCCGGCCCTCCGCATTCCCTACGAGATCAGCAGCACCATCGTTTCGTGATGGAACTTGCAGAAGATCTCGTACACACCGCGCTTCTTGAAGACGTGCGGGAATGTGGAGCCGGAGCCCGACAGCGTCGCGTCGAGCGATTCCGGAGCGTTCTTCGTGGTCGTCACGCTGTGACCGATCCTGTCGCGATCGACGAAGGAGATCTCGGCGCCGACCGCCGCCTTCACGCATCGCGGGTCGAACTTCGAGTCGCGCATCTGGATCGCGACGGCCGCGCGCGCCGCTTTCTCGTCACAGCCGCGCGCGCGCAACCCACTTCCGCAGCTGGTCGAGATGAGAGCCAGCAAGACACAACAGGCGAGGGGTTTCATGATGCCGTTCTACCCGCTGCGCATCGGATGCGCTGCGAAACGACGGTGTTTGTGCGCCCGGGAGGACTCGAACCTCCAACCCCTTGATCCGTAGTCAAGTACTCTATCCATTGAGCTACGGGCGCCTGCTTCACTATGAAGTTGTACCAGCGGAGGCGGTGCGATTCGAACGCACGAGGGAGCGTAAGCCCCCAACGGGATTAGCAATCCCGCGCCATAGACCAGACTAGGCGACGCCTCCTCGTCGAGCCCGCCGATTCTACCCGAGCCCCAGGCGTCTGGTTCCGCGTACCATCGCGCGCGTGACGCTCACGTTACGCGCGCTCGACACATCCGAGGTCTCGGCGCTGACAGACCTGTTGCACCGCGCCTATGCGCCGCTCGCCGCGCGCGGACTCCGCTACCTCGCGAGCCATCAAGACGAGGAGACGACTCGACGACGGATCGAAGGTGGCAGCTGCATCGTGGCAGTAGACGGCGCCGTGATCGTCGGCTCGATCACCTGGCATCCGCCCGGTCCCGACGGCGTCGCAACCTTCCAGCAGTTCTGCGTCGAGCCGGGATACCAACGTCGCGGGATCGCAACGATGCTCCTCGATGACGCCGAGCGGCGCGCGCGCGCAGCCGGCGCGAAAGCGTTCTCGTGCGACACAGCGGAGCCTGCAACAGATCTCATCGCCTGGTACGAACGTCGTGGGTACGCGGTCACCGGGGTCGCCGACTACCGTCCGGTCACGAACTATCCAAGCGTCGTTCTGACGAAGCCGCTGTAGCAACGCCGACATAACGAGGAGCCGGACGGGCGGGGGTCCCATCCGGCTCCAGTGTTGCTGCGCTGCGATCAGCGCTGCGGGACGGCCTGGATCTCGAGCTCGATCGTGACGTTGCGGCTCACGAGAACGCCACCGGCCTCGAGCGCCTGATTCCAGGTGAGCCCGAACTCTTCGCGGTCGATCTCGGTCTCTGCCGAGAAGATCGCGCGCGTGTTGCCCCATGGATCGTCGACGAGCCCGCCGTACTCGACCGCAAGAGTCACCGGCTTGCTCACGCCGCGGATCGTTAGCTCACCGTCGAGCGCGAACGTTCGGTTGCTCGTCGGGCGAAGCCCGACGCTGCGGAAGGTCCACGTCGGGAACGTTTCGGTGTCGAAGAAATCCGCCGACCGCAGATGCGCGTCACGCTTCTCGTCGCGCGTGTTGATGCTCGATGCGTCGATGGTCGCGGTGACCGACGAGTCCTCGGGTTTCTCTGCGATGTTGAGCGAGGCGTCGAAGGTCCCGAACCCGCCTCGCACCTTCGAAACCATCAAATGCCGCACGGAGAACTCGACCGTCGAATGTGCCCGATCGACCACCCACGTCCCCGCCTGCGGAAGCTGCAGTCCTGCTTCTTTGCGAAGTGTCACACTCATGTCTTCCTCCTCATCCTCGGCACGTCCCGCGCGCCTTCGTATGAGGGTTAACTGTATGGTCCCAAACTATATTCCCGGCAACGCAAAGGGCCCTCCGGAGAGGGCCCTTCCGTACGAGCCGGGACTACTCGATGAGTGTGTCGGGGGCACCGCTCTCGCTGCAGGGGTCGGTGTCGTCCGGCAGGTATGGGCTGGAGCCACCGTGCTGGAGGCCGGGGATACCGTTCGATTCCTGATACACCCAGGTGCCGTTACCCAATACGAAGTTGCGGTCGTCGATATAGAACGTGCCGGCCGCCGTCTGCACCGTGACGATGCCGAGCGCCGGGGTTCCATCGCTCGCGCACGCGTCGCCGGAGGCCTGCGCAGCGGCTCCCGTCATGCCGATCGCCATCACCGCGACGACGGCTAAAGCGAAACGCCTCATCTTGTCCCCCCCCTTTGGGTCGGTCCGATCTGTCTGCAGTCTTCGACTGGGGGCGGGGATTTTCCTGCCGAACTTCAGGCGCGCTCGAAGCCCCCTTGAAGCTTGCCGAGTAGCCGGATCAGGGTCTCCTTTCGCGATCGTTCAAACACGACGTGGCTTCGACCTCGAGCGGGAAGAACTCGGCCGAGAGCTTGCTCAGCGTCTTCCGGGCCTTGGGAGTCATCTCGACGAGGAGCATCCTTCGGTCGTCCGGGTGCGCGAACCGCCGAGTCATGCCGAGGCGTTCGAGGGAGTCGAGCAGGCCGGTCACCGTGCCTCGCGTCACGAGGAGCCGGTCCCCGATCTCGTACGGGCAAAGCGGCCGGTCGTCTCCGTCGAGGATCATCAAGACGTTGAACGTGGCCAAGGAGAGCCCGAAGGCGCGCAGCTTCCGGTTCAGCTCGGCGTTCAACAACGCGCCTGCCCGCAGCACGTTCACGACCGTCTCGGTAGCGAGTTTCTGCGCGCCGGGATAGCGCCGCTCGTGGTCGGCGCCGACACGGATGGGCGTTTGCTGTCTCATCGTTCGGTCCCTAACTATCTTAGCGCGCGCGCAGACGACATCGAGCAGAACATTTGCCGCGGTCGACGCGCGCTGCTACACACGCTTCGTGGACTTCCAGCTGTCACAGTCGCAAACGGAGCTGCGCGCGCTGGCCGCCGAAGTAGCCGAGCGTGAGTTCAAGCCGCGCGCGGCTCGGTGGGACGAGAACGAGGAGTTCCCCGAAGAGAATCTCAAGATCCTCGGCAAGAACGGCTTCACGGCCGTGACCGTTCCCGAGCAGTACGGCGGCTTGGGGCTCGGCGATCTCGAGGCCGCGCTCGTGCTCGAGGAAGTCGCGTCGGCCTGCTTGAGCACGGCGGTGCTCTGCCAGCTCCACCTCAACGGGCCACCGCGAGCGATCGCAACCTTCGGGACCGAGCAGCAGCGCGGCGAATACCTGCCGCGCGTCGCCATCGGTGAATGTCTGATCGGGATCGGCATGACCGAACCGGACGCCGGTTCAGACGCCATGGCGATGCGCGGCAAGCTTCGTCGAGCGGGCGACGGGTGGCGGCTCGACGCATACAAGAACATGATCACCGCCGGACACAAAGCGCAGGCATATTTCGTCGTCGCACGGTTCGTCGCGAACGGCGAGCGCGCGCTCGGCGCGGTGCTCGTTCCCGCACGCGTTCCCGGCGTGGACGTCAGCAAGGTGCACAAGAAGATGGGGCTGCGCGGCGTTCCCGAAGCCGAAGTCGCTTTCGACGACGTCGAAGTGCCGGCTCGAGACGTCGTCATGGAAGGCGACGCGTCGGGCGGCGTGATGCGAACGATCCTCGGGCAGTTCAATCACGAGCGGCTCGGCAACGCTGCGATGTGCGTCGGCGTTGCCGCCGGTTCCTTGCGGGAAGCGATCAAGTACGCGCAAGAACGCACGTCCGGCGGCAAGCGATTGATCGAGCATCAAGGGATCGCATGGAAGCTCGCCGAGATGTCGACGAAGACGGACGCCGCGCGCCTCATGGTGTGGCGCGCCGCCGTCGCTGCGGACGCCTCGCACGAGAACCCGCCCGCACTCGAGATCGCGAAGGCGAAGTGGTTCGCCAACGTCGTCGCGCAAGAGGTGGCGAACGAAGCCATCCAGATCCACGGGGGCTACGGCTACACGCGCGAATTCCCGGTCGAGCGGATGTTCCGCGACGTTCGGGGACTCGCGATCGGCGCAGGCACCATCGAGATCCAGAAGAACCTCATCGCGCGCTTGCTCGACAAACAGGGCTCGGCGCGCGCGTAGCTCGCCGCTCATTCACAGCGAATCTCAAGAGTCGGCTCAGCAAGTCTTCAAGCGCGCGTCGCATCCTCTTCCCGCCGCACACGAGGAGGAGCAGCGTGACCGAACACCCTGAGCTCGAAGAGCCCGCGCTCGAGCGAGAGCCGGCCGAAGCGACCTACGCGTGGGACGACGGCATCTCGTCCATCGCCGAGCCGCCCCCGGCCGAGCCCGCAGCGCGCGCGCGTCCCGTCGGTGCGAAGCTGGTGGCCGTTGCGCTCGTCGCGGCGATCGGCGGGGGTATCGTCGGCGGCGTGGTCGCGCGCGCGAGCGGATCGGCGCCGGCGGTCGAGCGCGTCACCGCGCCGGCAAGCGCGATCTCCGACCGGTCGCCGACGGGCGTCGCAGCCGTTGCGAAGTCGGTGCTGCCGAGCATCGTTCGGATCGACGTGACGGGCGCGTCGACTCCCTTCGGAGGCTCGTCGGAAGCCACCGGGTCGGGCGTCATCTTCACGCGCGACGGATACATCTTGACGAACAACCATGTGACCGAAGGTGCAACGTCTCTGCACGTGACGCTGAGCACGGGCCAGAAGCTCGCCGCGCGGCTCGTCGGAACGGCGTCGCCGGCCGACGACATCGCCGTGATCAAGGTGGACCGGACCGGGTTGCCGGCCGCGACGTTCGGCTCGACGTCATCGCTCAGCGTCGGTGATGTGGCGGTCGCCATCGGAAGCCCGTTCGGCCTGCAAGGAACCGTCACTGCGGGCGTCATCAGCGCGCTGCACCGCAACATCAACCTCGGCGGCGAGTCGCTCTCCGATGCGATCCAAACCGATGCGCCGATCAACCCGGGGAACTCCGGCGGCGCGCTCGCCGACGGGTCCGGCAACGTCGTCGGGATCAATACCGCGATCCTCGGCGGCGGGAGTGGCAACGTCGGCGTCGGGTTCGCGATCCCGATCGACATCGCTCGCCGAGACGCCGAGCAGATCATCAAGACGGGGCACGCGCAACGGCCGCTCCTCGGAATCACGGGCGAGAGCTCGCCGAACGGTGACGGCGCGCTCATCCAGGAAGCCGTGGCCGGCGGACCTGCTGCGAAAGCCGGGATACGCGCAGGCGATCTCATAACGGCGGTGGACGCGCATGCAGTGACGTCCATGGACGATCTCGTCGCCGTTCTCGGGACGTATCAGCCCGGCGACACAGTCACGATCACATACATCCGCGACGGCGGGAAGCGCACCTCGCGCGCAACGCTCGCGACCCGCACCACATGATCCGCTCTCCGGATGTGGTCGAGCCGAGTCTGGGCCCCCGGCTCGGCTCACCCGCCGGAGCCGTCGTGCGCTACAGGACGTGCGCCGACGTGAGCACGTACGCGGCGATCGCGACGATCACGTACCCGCCGGTCGAGATCGCCGCGCGCGCGCCACCTTTCGCGCGCGCGCCGAGCTCCAGTCCCACAGCGATCACGAACCCGCCGAGCAAGCCTCCGATGTGCGCGTGCAGGTCGATGCCGGGCGTGACGATGCTGTAGAACAGATTGAAGCCGATCAGCAGGACCCAGCCGCGTAGTTGTGACGCGGCCGCTCGGTGGTTCACGACGACGAGCGCGAGCCACGCCCCCAAGATGCCGAAGATCGCGCCCGATGCGCCGGCGCTCAACGAAGCGTGCGAATAGGCCAACGCGACGGCATTGCCGGCGACGCCACTTGCAAGATAGAGACAAAGGAATCGCATCTTCCCGTGGCGCTGCTCGATCGCGCCGCCGAACAGGACGAGCGCGAACATGTTGAACAGGATGTGGCCGATCCCGATATGAACGAACATCGCCGTGATAAGACGCCACCACTGTGAGGACGGCAGTGGGGAGATGAGCGCACCGAACCGGTAGAGCGTTCGCCCCGAGGTCGGCGCGCCCGTCGCAACCATGAGCACGAACACCACGACGTTGGCGGCCAGAAGCACGGTCGTCATCTGCGAGCCGGAAAGTTGGCGCAGCAACGGGTGACGTTGCGCGCGCATCCGCGCGCGATACTGCGCTTCGCCGAGCGGCCCTTCGCGCATCTGGCCGGCGCATACCGGACAGTGGATACCGACGGGCGCCGGGTGCATGTCGTCCGGGCAGATCGGCCGGTCGCAACGACTGCACGAGACACCCGTCATGCGATGGGGATGGAAGGCGCACGGCTGCTCGGACATCGCGCGGAGTGTAGTGGGGTCTGGTCGCTACACAGCTAGAGGATGCTGAGCACGCGCTCGGGCGGACGCCCGATCTCCGCACGGCCGTTCGCGATCACGATCGGCCGCTGGATCAGGATGGGGTTGGCGACCATCGCTGCGATCAAGGCTGCGTCGTCGGCGTCGTCGAGCTTCTGCGCTTCGTACAGCGGCTCATCCACACGCACGAGCGCGCGCGGCCCGACGCCGAGCAGCGAGAGGATCTCGCGAAGCTCGTCTTCGTTCGGCGGCTCGTCGAGATACCGCACGATCTCCGGCTCCACACCCTGCGCGCGCAGCAGCTCGAGTGTGCCCCGACACTTCGAGCATTCTGGGTTGAAGAAGATCTTGACGCTCATGCGTTGAGCCTAACGGCGGAGGGCGAGGGACTCGAACCCCCACGCCGGGTCTCCCCGGCTCAGCGGTTTTCAAGACCGCCCGGTTGCCAAATACCATAGCCCTCCCGAGCGCAGCGTACAGGGCGAATCCGATGGG
The DNA here is from genome assembly GCA_046263075.1 of Actinomycetota bacterium. Classification (GTDB taxonomy): domain Bacteria; phylum Actinomycetota; class AC-67; order AC-67; family AC-67; genus JBHELL01. The sequence continues at coordinate 10,053 of JBHELL010000190.1, forward strand.
CTACCAGCTGAAACAGTTGCCGAGCATTACCGAAGCTCTTTCAACGTTTGCGAACGAACCGAGCTGGTCGGCTCGCCAGGCGCTCCCCATCAACACGTTCAGCGAACCTTACGGCCGAGCCCCGCTTGGGATGTTGCCTGTCAGTCACTTGGCTGACGCATGCGCGCCGGCGTCGTGCTTACCCTCGTTCCGACGCGTACAAGCTTGCGATTGCCGACACTACGGCCGTCACCGCCGAGTCATCAGTGTCGATCACCGCATCAGCGATTCCCTTCAAGGCAACCAC
>JBHELL010000191.1:0-2528 GCA_046263075.1 Actinomycetota bacterium
GCAGCGTGGTGGTTCATAACGATGGAGCGCAGCTGTCAATCGCAGCTGATCGCGTACGCGGCGGGAACGCCGATCCCGATCGACGACGAGAATGCCCGGCTCACCGCGCGGCAGACCGGATCGCACGCAGCAGGTTGGTTCCAGTTCCAGCCGTTGTACGACCGCATCGTTCACGAACAACCCGATCTGCTGGAGTAGCGAGCTCGAAGAGGGCGGCTCGACGAGCCGCCCTCTTCCACAACCGCTTACGGTACGACGTGACAGACTTCCGTGAACCCGAAGTCTACGAACTCGACCAGACCGAGCAACGATGCGCGCTGGACGCGCGCCACGCTGTCGAGCGGAACGAGGCCCGATCCGAGATCCGCTGCGTACACGAGCGGTATCTGGTCCTCGCCCGCCTGCACCAAGCGCCAGGAGACGGCGGCATCCGTCGAGCTTTCCGAAGGAACAACCGCGGTCGGCCGGAAAAGCGACGAGTAGCAGTGCGAGGCGCAGGAAGCGGACATCGGCAAGATCGGTCCCGAGCTGAAGGGCGTCGATCTGCTGTGCACGTGTCCCGCCGGAGAGCACACCTATTACATGGTTCTCGAAGGCGACTCTGCCGAGCAGGTCCTCGGCTATTTCCCGCCGAGCTTCAAGATCGGGAAGATCCGTGCGCTCCCACTCGAGATCATGCGGCTGTAGGCGTTACTTCTCGGCGATGTCGCGGCGCGCGCGCTCGATCGCTTCTTGCACGCCGCGCTGCACGATCGTGATCGAGAGATCGCCGCGCGAGCGCTCCATGATCGAACGTGCGACGTCGGTCGAGCGACGCAACCCGCCGGTGATCGCGTCGGGGAAGTCCATCGAAACGAGCACGTAATAGATATCGTCCATCGCCGACAACAATTCTTCGCCGCGCTCGAGATGGCCGTGGCGGATGATGTCGAGCAGGTTGCGACGCAGCTCGCCGATCGCCTCGGATAGACCGTTCAGGTACGCCGCGTCACCGACACGCAGCTCTTCCGGCAACGGAAGCTCTTCGTGGTTGATCAACGCGTAGGTCGCGCGCGCTTCCGCATATTCCTTCTCGGCGTCGTGCAGGAACCCCGCGTGATAGATGTCGGGGAAGTCGGCCATCGCCTGCTGTGCCGCATCGAGCTCTGCGCGCGCTTTTCCTTGCAGCTCGCGCGCGAGGTCCATCTCTGCTCGATGCACCGCACGGATCGAATTCGCACAGAAGCGGATCGCGTTTCGCGACGCCGTCAAGCCTTTCTCGCGCGCAGCCGATTTGGCTTCGAGCCGTTTGCGGATCCCCGCCGCTATCTCGTTGAGGTCCACTGCCTGGGAAGCGTACTCGTTCTACCCGGAGCGACGTATCGCGAGGTCGAGCTCGTCCTCGGGGAGGACGATGCGAACGTGCTCCTCGGCGTCGACATCGGTGTAGTCGATCGGGTCGAGGTGGGGAACGACACGATCGTCGACGGCGGGCTCGGCAACGCGTGCCGCGCGCGCGCGCCTCATCTCGCTCCGGCGCCACCGGCGCAACCGGGATACGTATCCGACGACGGCGGCATCCACGGCGACGTGAAGGATCAGCAACGCATGCAGGTGCGGGACGATCCCGAGGATCAGTGTCGAGATCGCAGCCGCGATGAGGCGAACGAATGTCTGCCTGCGCCGCTTGATCACACGCGCGCGCCTGCGATTGGGAGCAGCCATATCTCCGGGAACGACCACCCAGCGCCCCGGCACCTGCTGCATACGAGTGCTACCGAGCACGCCGAGGTACCTCTCGAACCGCCGGACCCCGTCGGCCGGCGAGGGCTTCAGCCGGCGCGCGACTCCCGTCGAGGGGAGAAGGATGACCGCCCATGCGGCAAGCAGCAGGACGACCACCACGATCCCCAGCGCCGAGCCCTCCTTCGGGGGTGCTCGCCATCCTTCGACGAGCCACTACATCTAGATTCATCCGAGGGTAACACCCCTATATCTCGATTCAAGGACGTTGGGAACAAGCTGCTGACCTGCGGCGATGGCCTCATCCCGGCTGCGCAGGCAGTCCAAGCTCACCAACGCGTCCGGTCTGGGGAAGGCCGGCCGGTCCTCTAAGGCTAGACCAGCTTGCGCCGTTGCACGAAATCGGACAAGAACGCCCGGAAGTCCTCCCCGAGATCCTCGCGCTCTGAAGCGATCTCGACGGACGCGCGCAAGTAGTCGAGCTTCAAGCCGGTGTCGAACCACCGCCCCTCGTACAGGTAGCCGTACACAGCCTGCATCAGCGCCAGCGAACGGATCGCGTCGGTGAGCTGGATCTCGCCGAGCGCGCCGGGCTCGGTATGAGACAACGCATCGAAGATCTCGGGCGTGAGCACGTACCGTCCTGCCGCGGCGAGGTTCGACGGCGCCTCGTCCACCGCAGGCTTCTCGACGATGTCGACGATGCGGACGAGCCCGTCGGCGACCGGCTCGCACGCAGCGGCGCCCTTCGACGAGATCTGCTCGATCGGAACTTCCTGCAGCGCGACGACGCTCCGCCCTTGCTC
>JBHELL010000192.1:0-27102 GCA_046263075.1 Actinomycetota bacterium
CGCTTGGTCACCAAGTTGTAGACGTTGTTCGACCAGTTCTGGATCGTCGTATAGCGGCAGCGCGCGTCCTTGTGCACCACGATCTCGACGACCGCCGAGTGCAACGAGTCCGTCGTGTAGATCGGTGCGGAGCACCCTTCCACGTAGTGAACGTACGCGCCTTCGTCGACGATGATGAGCGTGCGCTCGAACTGACCCATGTTCTCTTTGTTGATGCGGAAGTAGGCCTGCAACGGGATCTCGACCTGCACGCCCGGCGGGACGTAGATGAACGAGCCGCCCGACCACACCGCCGTGTTGAGCGCGGCGAACTTGTTGTCGTTTGCAGGGATGATCGTGCCAAAGTACTTCTTGACGAGATCGGGGTGCTCGCGCAGCGCGGTATCCATGTCGGAGAAGAAGATGCCCTTCTCCTCGAGATCCTTCCGCACCGAGTGATAGACGACTTCGCTTTCATATTGTGCCGTCACGCCGCCGAGGAACTCCCGCTCCGCTTCGGGGATGCCGAGCTTCACGTAGGTGTTCTTGATGTCCTCGGGCAGGTCTTCCCACGACTTCACCTGCTCTTCGAGCGGCTTGATGTAGTAGTAGATGTTGTCGAAGTCGATGTCGGAAAGATCGGCGCCCCAGCTCGGCATCGGCCTGCTCATGAAGTGCTCGTAGGCTTTGACCCGCCGGCGCGTCATCCACTCCGGCTCACCCTTCGCGTGGGAGATACCTTCGACGACGTCGCGCGACAGCCCCCTCTTGGGCACGTTGATCGAGCTCGACTCATCGTGCCACCCGTATCGGTAGCCCTTGCCGAGCTCGAGATCCTTCGGCTTTGTCGCCATGAGATTTCAGTCCTTCAGATGGTTGATTCCCTATCCAAGTGCAATTCCTAGTCTACCGGTCGGAATTCCCGGCGCGAAACCCGATCTTGCGTCATTCCCGCAGGTCAACCCTTGTCGGCGCTCGGTCGGTCTCGTACCGTCTGCGACCAGGCGAGGTCTAGGAGGAGCCATGGAGGAGCAGAGGCGCGTCTACCAGTTCAGCAAGTGGCAGGTCTTCACCATCGCAGCGGCCCTCGTGGTAGCTGCCATGGTTCTGCCCGTCGGAGTGATGGCGGCGACCGGTCAGTACGTCAACATCCGCGACTATGCGAACACGAACGGGAACGGTCAAGCGCGCGTCGTCAATCAGAAGCTCGGCACCGAGCTGTGCGACATCGGGACCACGTCGTACACGACGTCGACGTGCGCCCGCGTGTTCGGCGGCAAATTCCAGGTGGGATCCCGGCCGACGACCGAGGCGGTAACCCTGTTCCATTACCTCAGCGGGGGCCTGAGCCAGATGCTCGTCGGAGCCGGGAAACATTTCGCGATCACCAGCATCACGCTCAACGACGAGAACTCGGCGGCCGACGTCGTGGCGATCGGTCCGAAGGAGAGTCCGGCAGCAGATTGCTCCGGTGGCTTCTTCGATCCGGCTCACTCGTCGGTGATCCTGCGGGATGCGGCGTCTTCGACGACCCATGTGACGTATCCCATGCCACTCGTCGTCGGACCATGCACGTTCATCTACGATCCGTACGGCTCCAGCTCCAACTTGAGCTACTCGATCGTGGGCTTCTACTTCTGAAAGCGGGCGGGGGCGGCGCGAACGCCGCCCCCGCCAAGCGCACCCGGCTTACTTCTCGATCGGTGCCCCCACGAGAGAACCCCACTCCGTCCACGAGCCGTCGTAGTTGCGGACGTTCTCGTAGCCGAGCAGCTCGTGCAGGACGAACCACGTGAGCGCGCTGCGCTCGCCGATGCGGCAATATGCGACCGTTTCCTTGTCGCCTGAGATGCCGAGCTCGTCGTAGAGCTTCTTCAGCTCGGCGGCCGGCAGGAACTGTCCGGTGTCGCCATTGACGTTCTTGCCCCAGGGGAGGTTCTTCGCGCCGGGGATGTGGCCGGGTTTCTGCGACTGTTCCTGTGGCAGGTGCGCCGGCGCCAGCAGCTCGCCGCGGAATTCCTCGGGCGAACGCACGTCGATCAAGCCCTTTTCCTTGCCGACGATGTTCTGCGCGAAGTAGTCGCGGAACGCGCGGATGTCGTCGTTCGGCTCGGCGGTCTTGTAGCCGCTCGTCGGAACGACCTTCGGCGGGTCGTTCGTGAGCTCGCGACCTTCCAGCTCCCACTTCTTGCGGCCGCCGTCGAGCAGCTTCACGTTCTGATGGCCGTAGTACTTGAAGTACCAGTAGGCGTAGGACGCGAACCAGTTGTTGTTGCCGCCGTACAGGACAACGCCGGTCTCGTTGCCGATGCCGAGCCGGTCCATCAGCTTCTCGAATTCCTTCGGTCCTATGAAGTCGCGGATCAGCGGGTCCTGCAGGTCGCTTTTCCAGTTGACGCCGATCGCGTTCCGGACGTGCCCACGGTCGTACGCGCTCGTGTCTTCGTCCACCTCGACGATGCGCACGTCGGGATTGTCGATGTTCTCGGCCAGCCAGTCGGTGGAGACCAAAACGTCCTTCGCGTACTCGCCCATGCAACAACCTCCCTGTATCCCGCCAGCATACAACTGTACTGTTCGCCCTGTCTATACAGTGTTTACCCTGGCTGACCTGCGAGTATACGTCGGCTCCCGGCGCAAGTTGAGCGTCGAGCTCGCCTACAGAAAGGGCCGTCCGGCCCGGAGCGTCCCCAGAAGGTTCGCTAGAACATGCCCATCGCGAGCTTCGCTTCTTCGCTCATCTTCTCAGGCGTCCACGGCGGCTCGAACGTCATCCGTGAATCCACCGAGGTCACGCCCGGGATCTGCGTCAGGATCTGTTGCATCTGCTGCTCGATCAGCGGGCCGACCGGACACCCCATCGTGGTCAACGTGTAGGTGACTTTGATGACTTCGTCGTCCACCTCGACGTCGTAGATCAACCCGAGGTCTACGACATTGATCCCTAGCTCAGGATCGACGACGACTTTCAGCGCCTCGAGGATGTCGTCTCTCGTTGCATCCGTCATGACGCCGTCACTCTAGCGCGCGCATCCATAACGGGCGCCGGCATCCACGTCGCGTTCAGGCGTGCGCGGAACTTCTCGAAGATGCGCAACAGCGAGCGGCCCAGCAGCGCGATCAAAACCACGTTCCCGAGCGCGCGCCCAGAGTCCCAGGCGAGCGACGTCACGACATAGAAACGCCAGTAGTGCCGGATCCCTTCCACAACGCCGAGCCCGGGGTGCCACGACAGCGCCCCGGCACCTTGCTGGTAGGGCCAGTACCAAAGGTTGGCCACCGCGCCGAACAGCATCCCGGCGAGCCACCCGTACGCACACAATGCTGCGATCCGCGCGCGCCCCTCGACGCGCGATCCGACCACGGCAGCACCTGCGCCGACCCATCCGAGCGCCCACATCTGGAACGGCAACCACGGTCCGACTCCGCCCGTGATCAAGGCGGACGCGGCCATGCTCGTCGCTCCCAGCAAGAACGCGAAGCGCGCGCCGAATACCGCGCCGCACAGGATCGGAAGCACGAACATCAAGCTCGCACCGCCGAACGAACCGGGGAGTCGCAGCACCGCGTTCAGCCCCGCCAGCACGCCGAGGAGCGCAACCTCTTTCGCTCCCATCGCGCCCGTTCGCAGCTCGGCGACCGCCACCGCGATCAGCAAGACCGCGAACAGGCTGAACAGCAGCGGCGCCTCCGATACATGCGCCGAGCCCTCCGCCGTCGCGCGGCTCGGCAGGAAGAGCGGATAGAGGAACGCGACGAGTCCCAACCCGTGCACCACGACGGCCAGCGCGCGCGCGGCACCCTTCACCGGATCGCCTCCAGTGCGTCGTCGATGGTGAGGATCCTGCGGTCGCCGAAGACCTTGTTCATCTGCGAGCTGAAGAGCGCACTCTCTCCGAGAACCTCACGCACCGGTCCGTCGACGACGACCGAGCCCTCCGCGATCATCACGACCCGAGTAGCGACGCGCGCCACGAGCTCGACATCGTGCGAAACGATGACGGTCGCGCGCCCCTCCGAGCGCCACGCATCGACCACCCGCGCGAGCTCGTCCTTACCGCGCGCATCCATGCCTCGGGTCGGCTCGTCGAGAAGGATCACGTCTGGCGCGCCCGCCGTGGCGGCGAGCAACGCAACACGCAAGCGCTCCCCCGCCGACAGATCCCGCGGGTCGAGTGCCGCGAACGCTTCCAGACCGGCGCGCGCGATCACGTCGTCCGGATCTTCCGTCGCCGAGCGGCTCCGCAGCGTGAAGCGGATCTCGTCACGCACCGTCTCGTGGAACAGGATCGAATCCGCCGACTGCGGGACGTAGGCGACACGCGCGGCGATGCGCTCGACGGCATCGCGCGCGGGATCGAAATCCACGATCGATACCGAGCCGGTACGCGCGCGCACCAATCCGACGAGCGCGCGCACGAGCGTCGTCTTGCCCGAGCCGTTGCGCCCGACGATCGCCACGGTCTCTCCGGCACAGGCGGTGAGGTCGACGCCCCGAAGGACGTCGCGGCCGCCGAGCGCGACGCGAAGGTTGCGAGCCTCGACGAGCGGGCGGCTCGGCGACGGATGAGCGGCAAGGCGCGGGCCCACAGCCATGGACGCGGCGAACGCGCGGCCTTCTCTGACGGTGAGGGGCATCGGGTTCCAGCCGAGCGCGCGCGCGAGGCTCGACAACGGCGTCGTCGCCGCACCCGACGACAGAACGGCGCGCGGCGAGCCGTGCGCGACGACGCGTCCGTCCGCGAGGACGATCATCGTGTCGGCGTGCTGCACCACGCGCTCGAGGCGGTGCTCGACGAGCACGATCGTGAGGCCGAGGTCGGCGTTCAAACGCTGCAGCACGCCGAGCACCTCTTCCGCGGATTGCGGATCGAGCTGGCTCGTCGGCTCGTCGAGCAGGAGCACGCGCGGCTGTGCGGCGAGGACCGCAGCGATAGCAAGGCGCTGGCGCTCGCCACCGCTCAGCGTTTGCAGCCGCCGCTCCCGGAGCGGCGCGATCGCTGTCGCGTCGAGCACCTCCTCGAGCCGCTTGCGCATGATCGTCGGGTCGACGCCGAGATTCTCCATCGCGAACACGATCTCGTCTTCGACGCGATCGACGACCGATTGCGCCGTCGGATCCTGCGCAACGAAGCCGGCGACGTCTGCGAGGTCGCGCGGGGCCTGCGTTCTCGTATCGCGACCGGCGATCGTGACGGATCCCGAAAACGTGCCGCCGGTGAAGTGCGGCACCAAGCCGCAGATCGCGTGCACGAAGGTCGACTTCCCGCTGCCGGAATCGCCGGCGACGACGACGAACGCCGCGTCGTCGATCGAAAGCGTGACGTCGTCGAGCGCGTCTCGGGCGGCGGCGGGGTACCGGAACGTCAAGGATCGCACGTCGATCATCGCGCGGCCTCCAGCGTCGCGTTCTGCGCGGACGCGCGGGCGAGCCGTAGCGAACGGAGCGATGCCAGCAGCGACGGCATCGCGATCGATGCCGCGATGGCAACGAGCCGCGGATCGATCACCGGCGCGCGCAGCACCGGGTACGGGTACCACTGCGCCTCCGGCAGCGCGCGCGCGACGATCGCAAACGCAGCGGAGAGCGCCGAGGACAGCAGGAAGGCGAGATCCCACGCGTCGAGCCGGTCATCGCGCAGCCGCGTGCGCGTCACGGATCCTCCCATCGCGCGCAAGGCGCCGACGATCCCGAGCAGGCCCGCGATCGCGAACGGCGCGCCGGCGGGGCGGCCGAAAAGCACGAAGGCGCCGCCGGCGCTGAGCGACACGAGGCCCAACAGCAGCACCACCTGCGCGCGCCGGCCGACGAGGCCGCGCGCGCGCCCGTAACCGCGACACTCCATCGACGCGGCGAGCGAGATGGATCGCTCGAGCGCATCCGCGACGACCGGAACGACGAGCGGCCTGAGGGCGCGCGCGCCGCGTGCGCGCGAGCCGCGGAGCCGCTGGGCGTCGCGAACCTCGGCGGCTCGGCGGATCAACGACGGGATGAACGCGAGTGCGATCGCGACGACGAGCCCGGCCTCGAATAGGAAGCGAGGCAAGAGGCGAAGGACGCGGTCGCTCGGGACGATGGAGAGGAACACGCCGGCGCACACGAGCAAGGCCGCGACCTTCGCTCCTTCTTCCGCCGATTGCGCAACGACTTCCGCCGTGACGCGGCCGCCGACCGAGAACGACCCGAGCCACCAGGGCGAAGCGATCCTCGGCGCGGTGAACAGCGTCGTCGCGCCGGTGTGTCCGGTGATCGCGAACAGGACGACTCGCACGACGAGGAAGATGAGTCCCACCTTCAGCAACAGGCGCGCCGCGCGCGCGTCTGTGCCGCGCGCGATGAACGAAACACCCACGACAGACAGCGCGGCGGCCGCGACCACCGTCGACACCGGATCGCCGAGCAACGTGACGACGGTCACGGCCGAGGCGGTCCACACGAGCCACGACTTCGGGTGGAAGGTCACCGATCCGCTCCGGCGCGCGCGCGGAAGCCGTGCGCGCCCAACGTAGCGAGCCCCGCGAACACCAGCAGGAGCAGGGCGGCTCCGGTCGGCCTCTTCGGCTGGGCGGGTGTTGTGGCCGACGCGCGTGCGCTCGACGCGATCGGCGGCGCTGCGCGCGCGCACGTCATGAGCTTCGGATCCGGTGGACAGCCACCCGCGGTGGACTGAAGCCCCCACCGCCATCCGTCGGTTTCCCCGTCGCGGATCACGCGCGCCGACGGTCCGACGTTGGAGAAGCGCCAGACGCCGGCTACGCGCTGGTAGTAGCCCCAATACACACACGCGTCCGGATCGGGGCACGGGGGCGTGCACGACTCCCGCGGGTAATCGCGACCGCGCCCGGCGATGGAGCACACGAACACGTTGCCGCCTCCGAACTCCTTCACGACGACGCCGACGCCGCTCCGCTCGAGCAGCTCGATACCGGTGATCGTTTTCTCCGCGAACCGCACGCAGCGAGCGGTGAGCGAACCATCGCCGAACACGATCACGAGGTTCGCGCGATTCCCGCCGCGACCGTCGCATGGACCCGCGGACGGCGCAGTCGGGCTCGACGATGCCGTGACCACGTCCGGTCGAGCCGCCGTGCCGGTGACCGCAGCATGCAACGGGTAGGACGCGAGCAGCAGGCGCGGCAACGCCTGCACCGTCGCGAACAGGTCGGGCTCCGTCGAGCCGCGAGAAATGCGGAACCCGCCACTTGCCGTCTGCAGCGCGCGCACAGCATCGAGCGCGTCTCGCCCGCTGCGCGTCCACGATGTGGCGGCGACGTGCATCCGCGACATCGCCGACAACACGAGACCTGTCGAGTTCGCATCGCTCTCCGGCGCAGAAACGTTGCGACCGAACCCGCCGTCGTCGTTCTGCATCGCGCGGAGCCGCGCGATCGTCGACGGGACGAGGCTGCCGCGCGCGCTCATGAAGACGTGGATGATCATCGCGGTCGTGTCGGCACTCGCGTCGTCGCGGACGCACCCGACGTCGGACGCGTACGCCCCGCTCCTACACCCGTACATCTCGATGCGATCGAACGCATGCGACGGCGGCTCGATGCCTGCGGCAATCAGGCCGAGCACCGCCAGGGAGTCGGCGTACCCGTTCCGCGTGTCGTACGCACCGGTCACGGCGTCGTAGGAATCCTCGATCAGCTTCACGTAGTCGACGCCGCCGAACGCGCGCGGATCTTGACCGAGCGCGATGAGCGCGAGAACGATCTTCCCCGCGTTGCCCGCGCCCCCGCCGCGGACCGCGTCGAGCCCGTGTGCGCGCGCGAAACGCATCGTTCGCTGCACCGCCGGATCGGCAGCACCGCGCACCAGGGCCACCGACGCCGCGGCTTCCAACGCCGCGCCGGCGTTGCCTCCGAACGAGCCGTCGGGACGAGCGCGGCTCGCCAGCCATGACGCGGCCCGCGCGGCGGCATCCGCAGGCGGCACGGCCGGCGCCGCCTGCGGAAGGACTGCCACCAACGCCGCGAGTGCGGCGACGATGGTTCTCAGAACTGGTCGCACGTCGGGTTCGGCTCCAGGCAATTCACCCACGTGACGTAGGAGAACCCGAGATCGTGCTGCGTCCCGGCGCGGAATGAATCGACGCCGAGCGATGCCGCCGAGCCATCCCAGTACTCACCCCAGTAAGTCGCGAACACCGGAGACGGATCACCGCATACCCCGTCGATGCAATCGACGAAGTTCCCGAACGTGTAGTGCTGCACGTGGTACGAGCTGATGCAGCCCTTCGCCACCGCGGCGTCGAGAACGACGACGCCGTCGGCACCCGCAGGCACCGAGAGCGCGCAATCCGAGATCGTCGAGCCGTACTTGACCGCACCGACGGATAACGTCACCGTCACGTTCGACGCATGCGCCGGCGCCACCGTGGCCGCGACCGCGATGACGGCTCCCAACAAAAACCCCCTGCCACTTCGGCAAGGGGATCGGTAGATGCGTGATGTACGCATCGCTCCTCCCCCTCTCTCTCGAAGGTCGGTCCGGAGCAACGCAGATCGGCGGGTATCCTGGCTCGCCGCTGCAGATCTCTCGATCGCAGCGACTTACAGTTGCGGGACAGCGCCGGACTTTCACCGGCTTCCCCCTCGGGGCCTCTCGCTTCCGTGCTTTGAGGCACCGACTGCGCAGCTATTCGGTTGTCGCGCGGAACGTAACACAACGGGACGAGCCGGGCAATCGGTTACGGCTCGACGACGATGTCGAACGATAGGTCGACGACGTTCCGCAGTGTTGCCGATACCGAGCAGTATTTCGATTCACTCAGCTCGAGCGCCTTACGCGCCTTGACGGCATCCACGTCGCCGCGCGCCACGTAGTGAACGCTGATCTTCCTGAACGCCCAGGGTGCGTCGGGCTCCTGCTCGGATTCGATGGTCGCGTCGAGCCCTCGCAGATCTTGCCGCTGCTTGTGCAAGATGTTCACGACGTCGTACGCGGCACACGCCGCGAGCGCGATGGGTAACAGATCGGCCGGCTTGGATCCGTGCTCGGCGTCCATGTCGGCGTCGATCGTCAGCGGCCGCCCCCAGGAGTCGGTTCCGGTGAAACGGAACCCGTCGTGCCACTCGAGTCGCTGCGTGCTCATCGCGGTGAGCTCGGCACGAACGGCGGCTTCACGACCTCGAACTGGGCTTCCTTACCGCGGACGTCGACCGTCACATGATCCCCTTCGACGACCGAGCCGGGATCGACGTATGCGAGCGCGATGCCGAGCTTCAGGACCGGCGAGAACGTTCCGCTCGTGCACTCGCCGATCTTCGCTCCGTTCCGCGACACTGCGTACCCGTGTCGGGGGATCGCGCGGTCGAGCGCGCGCAACCCGACGAGCCGCTTGCGCGCGGTGTGCGCGCGCACCGCATCGGCGCCGATGAAGTCTCTCTCTTTGAGCGCGACCGCCCACATCAGCCCCGCTTCATCCGGTGTGGTCGAGCGGTCGATGTCGTTGCCGTGCAAGGGGTACCCCATCTCGAGTCGCAGCGTGTCCCGCGCGGCGAGGCCGCATGCCATGCCGCCGGCTGCGGCCACCGCCTCATGCAGCGTCGCCCACGTCGCCGACGCGTCGGCTGCGGTGCTGAAGACCTCGTATCCGCGCTCGCCGGTGTAGCCGCTGCGCGCGATCACGAGGTCCCCTTCGCGTGCGACGTGCATGTAGCCGAGCCCTTTCGCGAACGGGTACAGCGCCTCGACGATCTCCGGCGCACGCGGCCCTTGCACCGCGAGCGTCGTCCAGTCGAGGACCTCCGCGTGCTCCGCCAGCCTGGCGGCGACCGCGTCCCGGTTCGACGCGTTCGGGACGACGAGCCACTCTTGCGGCCCGATCGCATAGACGATCAAGTCGTCGATGATGCCACCGTCGTCGTCGAGGATAAGCGTGTAGCGCGCACGTCCTTGCTCGAGCCCGATCATCCGGTTCGACAGCTGCGCGTCGAGGAACTGGTCCCCTCCGTCACCGCGCACGAGCAGCTTCCCGAGATGCGACACGTCGAAGATCCCGACGTTCTCGCGAACCGCCATGTGCTCGGCAACCGTCCCCGTGTAGCTGATCGGCATGTCCCAGCCGGCGAACGCGCCCATCTTCGCGCCGAGCGCGCGATGCTCCGCGTCGAGCGGTGAAAGCTTCAGCATGGCCGCACGCTAAGAGGCGCGCGCACGTCCGTCAACGTGCGCGCCCCGCTCAGCATTTCCGCTTACGCCGGGACGATGTCTCCGCCCCACGCGAAGATGCCGGCCAACCCGGTTGCGCCAACATTGGCGTCGATGTTGAACGTGTACGGGCCGGGTGCGTCGCCCTCATAGAAGAACACTCCACCCGCAGACGCCGAATGCTTCACGCCGCTCGGTTCGTCGTAGCTGATCGTGGCGATCGGGTCGAAGAGAGTGTCTTCGAAGATGCCGAACAGCTGGCCCGAAACCGTTTGGCTCACCGAGGAGCCAACGATCGCCTTCGCGCCGGCTTCGCCGCTCAATACGTCGACGTTGACCCCGCCCCTGAAGTCGGGCTCCCGGTACATGAACCCCGAGCCGAGCGTCGTATTCGTCACCGAAACGGCGAGGTTGCTCGCGAAGATGACCGCGTCGCCCGTCATCGCACCGTCTGCCGTCGCCACCACGGTGATCGTGTAGTCACCTTCATCGTAGTGGGTCCCTGCCCCGGCGCCGCACGGGTTGCAGGTGTATCCGCCACCGCGCTGGTCGAGCACGGTGCCGATCGCCGGTCCTTCGACGTGCGTGTACGACTTGCCGTTGTATCCCGTCACCGCGAAACCGAAGAACGACGAGAAGATGCCGAAGCCGGTGTTGCCGATGCCGCTGCCGAACCCTTCTGCCCCAACCGTGATGTCGGCCCCACCTGCCGGCACGTGGATCCGGTAGCTGATCGCCGCGTTCCCGATCAGGGCGTCCGTTCGTATGAGCGTTTGCCCGTCGGGCGTGAAGAAGAACGCCTTGGCCGGCAACGCGGCGAACATCGACACCACCGCGAACGCGATGATGATCCGAGCTTTGCTCCTCGACATAGCTCCCCCTCCCGATGTGCCTCTTTGGAGGGTTTCCCCGTTCCGGCCCGTTCTCCTGCTTGTCAGGCGACGTAGATCGGGCTCGACAACGCCGTCATCCAGTAGCCCTCGTCGACATAGACCTCTGCGCCCGCGCGGTTTTGCCCCGGAAGCTCCACGCTCGCGCAGAAATCGGGGCCCGTAACAGTGATCGGGTCGAGCGGCGAACCGTCGACGACGAAGCGCAGCATCTGCCCGGGCGCTCCGACGACGCGCGCGCGCACCTCGATCGTCGAGCCGCCCGACGGCACGACGTCGCCCACCATGAACTCGTCGTTGCCGAGCGCGGCCGCCAGGAACAACCGTGCGCCGCCGAACGCGGGAGGCTCGGCGGAAACGGTCGTTCGCCCGGCGCGGATGCCGTCGAGGATCGCCGGCCACGAGCGGTCTCGCGCGAACACCCACGTCGTCGGTTGCCCGACGCCTTGCGCGCCGGCGGTGGCTCGCCAATGGTTGTCGCTGCCGCCGGTCGCAGGCATCGGTCCGGCGGCGAGGAACTCGCTCTCCCACCACGGGAGAGACTTGTAGTTCTCCGAGGTGGCGGCGATCTGCCCGAAGATCTCTTTGCGGTACGGCCACGCGATGTTCCACACCTCGATCGAGTCGGGCCGCACGGAAGGCGAGTACCCCCACGCGGGATCGTTCGGTTTCGTCGCGTTGTAGAACGGATGATTGATGATGAAGATCCCGCCGTCGCCGTGCACCGCGTCGCGCAGCGCGCTCGCGCCGGCATCATCGGGTGTGTCGATGTCGAAATGACGGGTGACGCCCAGACACCCCGCGTGGCTCGTTCCGTTGCCGTGACCCAGCGAATGCTCGTAGCCGGGGATCAGCGTCAGCACATCCGCGAACGCGTCGCGCGCGGCAACGTACCCCTTGTCGTCGAGACACGAGAGATCGTCGTGGTCTGTGATCGCGAGGAAATCCAGCTTGCGCGCGAGCGCGTTCGTGATCTGTTCCACCGGAGTGAACCCGAGCGTGTATGCGTTCTTCGGATCGCCGAGCGTCGGGTTACCGGGCCCGGTTGGGAACGACACGTCGTGCGAATACAGCGTGTGACAATGCAAGTCCCCGCCGAGCCACACACCGTTCTCGTCGCCTCCGCCGAACAGCGACGCGCGCGCGACCTTCGGCAGCACCGTCCACCCGGCTCCGAGCGCGACCGCGCCGCGGAGGAACCTCCTTCGCGAGATGCTCATGAAGGATGGTTCGCGCCGATTCCTCCCTTCCCTGCTGCGTTCCACGTAGTCCCAACTGACGGTGAGGCTGGCGTGGTTGCACCTCGTCCGCGACGCATCGAGGCTCCACCATGGTGTTGGGGGCATGGAGCCTCCGTGAGGAGGAGCTGATGCGGGCTCGGAACAAACAGCAGAAGGTCGCGCTCCGCGCGGGCGCGGTCCTCGCCTTCACCGGCGCGATGGTGATGGCAGGCGCGGCGATGAGCGTGCAAGCCGCGAACTCGACGTGTAACGGAGTCTTCCCGGGTCAGACACCGCACGTGATCCAGAAAGTCGCGAGCTCGAGCAGCGTCGAGATCGGCCACGATGTGACGTTCACGCTCACGTGGACGCCGAAGGGCAAAGGCGGCAGCGCGAACGTTCGTGACTGCTTCCGCGTCGACGACGGCAAAGACAAGTCTCTGAACGCGCTTGTTGCCGGTCTGGATGCGACGAAGAACGTCTCGCCGAATACAGGCACGACGACGTTCACCGTCACGGTGCCGGACGATCCGGCGCTCGCCGGTCATGCGCTCGTCGACCGCGCGAAGTGCGAGCAAGCGTGCGAGGAGTCGAAGAGCAACATCGTCTCCGTGACGATCACCGGTCACCCGGTCGAGCCGACGCCGACGATAACGCCGACGGAGACGCCGACCCTTACGCCGACGGAGACGCCGACCGGATCGCCGACGGAGACGCCGACCGGATCGCCGAGCGCGACCGTGTTGGGCAAGAGGATCACGAGAGGGAGCCGCGGCGCGCTGGCGAAGACGGGCACCGCTACGAACACGCTGTTCCTCCTCTACGGGGGGATGCTCGCGCTCTTCGGTATCGGTCTCTTGCTGATGTCGGCCGAACCGGAACCGAACCGCAGACGATCGTAGAGAGACGGCCTTCGGCGCCGGGTAGGATGGCGTCGTATGCCCGACGACTTCGATCTGATCGTCCTCGGTGGGGGGACGGGAGGATATTCGGCAGCGCTACGCGCAGCCTCACTGGGGCTGCGCGTGGCGCTTGTCGAGAAAGAAAAGGTCGGTGGCACGTGCTTGCACCGTGGCTGCATCCCGACGAAGGCGCTCCTTCACGCAGGTGAAGTGATCGACACCGTCCGCGAATCGGAAACCTTCGGGATCAAAGCGGGCGAGCCGTCCTACGACTGGGCCGGCGTTCAGACCTACAAAGACCGCGTCGTCGATCGCATGTTCAAGGGCTTGCAAGGGCTCATCAAGGCGCGAAAGATCGAGTCGATCGCCGGCTCCGGGACGATCACGTCACCGACGACGGTGCGCGCCGGCGATCGCGAGGTGCGCGCGAAGAACATCTGCGTCGCGACCGGCTCTGTCCCGAGGATGATCCCCGGACTCGAGCGAGGCGCGCGCGTCGTCACGTCGGATGAGGCGCTCGTCAACGGCATCCCCCGATCGGCGATCGTGCTCGGCGGCGGCTCCGTCGGTGTCGAGTTCGCATCGATCTGGCGCTCCTTCGGCGCCGAGGTCACCGTTGTAGAGATGCTTCCGACGCTGGTCCCACTCGAGGATGCAGACCTCGGTAAGGAGCTCGAGCGTGCTTTCAAGAAGCGCGGCATCAAGGTCCTGACGGGTGGGAAGTTCGAAGACGCGAAAGTCACCGACGACGGCGTTGCGGCGACCGTGTCGCAGAACGGCTCGTCGCAGCAGATCGAAGCCGAGGTGTTGCTATGCGCGGTCGGACGAGGCCCGGTGACGCAAGGATCGGGCATCGATGCGATCGGCGTGAAAACCGAACGGGGCTTCATCCTCGTGAACGACCGCTGTGAGACGAATGTCAAAGGTGTGTTCGCCGTCGGCGACGTCATCCCGACGCCGGGGCTCGCGCACGTTTCGTTCGCCGAAGGCATGCTCGTCGCCGAGCACCTCGCCGGCATGAAACCGCCGGCGATCAACTACGACGCGATCCCGCGCGCGACGTACTCGACGCCCGAGGTCGGCGCCGTCGGGTTGACCGAATCGCAGGCGCGCGAGCGTGGGCACAACGTGCGGACCGAGAAGACTCCGCTCTCGGCCATCGGGAAAGCGGTGATCCTCGGCAACACGACGGGGTTCTGCAAGATCGTCGCCGCCGAAGACGGCGCGATCCTCGGCGCGCACTACATCGGTCCGCGCGTAACCGAGCTGATCGCCGAAGGCATGCTCGCCGTCGGGTGGGAAGCGATGCCCGAGGAGGTAGCGCAGCTCATCCATCCGCACCCGTCGCTGTCCGAGGTGTTCGGCGAAACGAGCCTGCACATGGCAGGCCGCGCGCTGCACACCGCGTAGGTCTTTCCGGAAGTTGGTCGCGAGCCAGAACCTTTGCCGCGGCGCTGCGATGGTACGAAGGACGCTGCGCCCACGCATGGGGAGGTTGGCCACCGCGGCTCCGTAGAACGGGCGATGGAGATGCGGGGAGCACGGCCTGCAAGCAGGGTACGCTTGCATCATGACGTTGTTGCGCGCTGCGTGGCTCGGCAGGATCGCGTACGAACCTGCCTTCGAGCTCCAACAGGTGTTGGCTGCGAAGCGCGCGCTCGACGAGGTACCGGACTCGTTGCTGTTGCTCGAGCACGATCACGTGTACACGCTCGGCCGGCGCGCGACCGACGCCGAGGTGTTGCTCGACGACGACGCGCTGCGCGCGCGAGGCGTCGATGTCGTGCACAGCGATCGCGGCGGACTTGCCACGTATCACGGCCCCGGACAGCTCGTCGGGTACCCGATCGTCTCGCTCGGCCCGGCGCCGGACATGCCTGCATACGTCGCATCGCTCGAGCGCGCGCTGATCGCAACGCTGGCCGACTTCGGCATCGGAGCGACGACGCTCGCAGGGCATCGCGGTGTGTGGGTCGAGAACGACAAGATCGGCGCGATCGGCGTTCACGTCTCGCGCGGCGTCACGACGCACGGCTTCGCGCTGAACGTGTCGTGCGACCTGTCGATGTTCGGCGGCATCGTGCCGTGTGGGATCTTGGATAAGGGAGTCGCGTCGATCGCGAGTTTGACGGGTACTGCGCCGGACCTTGCCGATGTGGCTGCGCGCGCGGCCTCGCACGTCGCAACCGAGCTCAGGCGCGCGCTCGAGTGGGAGCCGGCGCATGTCTGAGATCCAAGGCCCGGCGCGCAACCTGCCGATCATCCCCACGGTCGACCGCAAGCCACCGTGGCTGCGCGTGAAGCTCGCGTCGGGTCCGAACTTCACGGATCTGAAGCGCATCGCACGCACCGGCAACCTGCATACCGTGTGCGAGGAAGCACGCTGCCCGAACATCGGCGAATGCTGGGAAGAGCGCGAAGCGACGTTCCTCATCGGCGGTGACCGCTGCACGCGTCGCTGCGCGTTCTGCGACGTGACCACGGCTCCCCCACTCGGCTACGACATCGACGAGCCGCGCCGCGTGGCAGACGCGGTCGAGCAGATGGGACTGCGCTACGCGGTGATCACAGGCGTTGCACGCGACGACCTCACGGACGGCGGCGCCTGGTTGTACGCCGAGGTAACGCGGCAGATCCGCGCGCGCGTCCCCGGCTGCGCCGTCGAGCTGCTCACCCCCGATTTCCGCGGCGCGGAAGATCCTCTTCGAGCCGTCTCTGCTGAAGCGCCGGACGTGCTCGCGCACAACATCGAGACCGTCCCGCGACTGATCCGCCGCATCCGCCCGGCATTCACGTACGAACGCTCGCTCGAGTTCCTGCGGCGCGCGCGCGCGTGGCTCCCCGATACGAGCTACACGAAATCGAACATCATCGCCGGCATGGGTGAGACGTACCACGAGGTCGTCGACACCATGCGCGATCTGCGCGACGCGGGCTGCGACCTGCTGACGATCGGGCAGTACCTGCGCCCGTCGGATCTGCAGATCCCCGTCACGCGGTTCGTTCACCCCGACGAGTTCTCGGCGTGGAAAGATGCCGGCGAAGCGATGGGCTTCGCGTGGGTCGAATCCGGGCCGCTCGTCCGGTCGAGCTACCACGCAGGCAAGCAACGCCGAGCCGCAGTCGCGCGCTCCTCCGCGCAGACGCATCCCGCTCCCGTCGCGCGCGTCGCGCAGGACTAAGCGCCGAACGCGTCGAACCCTCACACGACCGAGGGAGAATCCTGCATGAAACGAACATCAGCCGTTGCCGCCCTGCTCGCGCTCGTCGTGCCGTTCGGTGCGCACGCAACAACCCCCGCGCCGCTCGACGCCCTTCGTGCCTCGTGCGCGCGAGGCACGTGCGACATGACCTCGCTCGGCACGACCCTCGCCGGCGCGCATGGGCCCGAAGGCTGGCTTCGCGCAGCCGCCCGGCTGAAGGGCATCGACGTGGCGGCGCCGACGGTCGCACGCACCGACTTGCGGCGCGCGTTGCGCGCGTTCTACGGCTCGATCGGTTACCGCATCGACGCCGGGCTCGCGAAGAAGATCGATGCGACGTCGAGTCTTCCGCGCGCGCAAGCCGCAACGGTCGCGTCGCTGGTCTCGGCCGTCACAACTGCGATCGAGCTCTCGCATGCCGCGACGAAGAACGTCACACTTCCGCACGACATCAAGCGCGCGTTCGAGCTCACAACGTTGTCGAGCTCGCCGTCGCTGATGACGCCGGCCCGGCGCGCGGAGTTCGCCTCGCTGCAGCGAGAGCTCGGCGCAGTCGACATGGCGACGATGGTGCGCGCAGGGCTCGTGATGACGGAAGCGATCAACGCAGCAGAGACGGGGCCGCTGCCGGACCAGCTCGACCTGCCGTACGTCACGATCGGTAACGACGGGAACACGACGTACACGAAGGACGAGATCATCTCGATCGACCGGTCCGGCGACGACACGTACCGCAACAACGCAGGCGGTGCCGTCGAAGGGATCGGCGGCAGCGCGCTCGCGATCGACGAAGGCGACGGCAGCGACACGTACGACGCCGCTGCGAGTGCGCAAGGTTACGGAGAGGGTGGCGTCGGGATCCTCGACGATCAAGGCGGTTCTGATTCGTACTCCAATGGGGAGTTCGGACAGGGCGCCGCCGTCGCCGGGATCGGGCTGCTCTACGACGAGGGCACGAGCGACGATTCGTACCTGAGCCCGAGGATCGGCACCGCGGATCCGATCAGCGACAAGGCCGCGACGCTCGGAGGCATAGCGCTGCTCGTCGACGAAGGCGGTTCGGACTACATGCGTCAGGACGGGCTCGACGGGTTCGATTACGGCGCGGCCGGCGGGCTCGCGCTGCTCGCGTCGCTCGGCGACGGCAACGACACGTACCGCTCGGACGAGATCCCGGTCAGCTTGCTCGGCGAGTACATCGGAACGTTCACCGGACCGGTCCAGGTCAGCTCGGAAGTGAACGGCACCGCGATCCTGTACGACGAAGGCGGAAACGACTCCTACATCTGCGGCGCGCACGTACGTCAGGGGTGTCAGGGTGCCGCGGGGCCGGGCTCGACCGCGCTGCTGTGGGACAAGGCGGGGGACGACTCGTACTGGATGGGCGCCGGCTTCCAGCCGCCGCTGATCGAGTCGTTGACCGGCGCGCCGAACGACCCCGACGTCGCGTACTTCCCGATGGGCCAAGGCGCCGGGTACGCGCTCGGGCTCCCCGAGTACGCGCAAGCCGTGGCCGTGCTCTACGACCAAGGCGGCGCGGATTCCTACACGGCCGAACGGTGGGCACAGGGATACGGCGCGACGGCAGGCATCGGCGTGCTCGACGACGAAGGCGGCGCGACAGACACGTACAGCACCGAGCCTGCAGCGGTGGGCGCGCGCGCGAACGGCTCGACGTGGCTCGACGGCATCGGCGGTTACGGCCAGGATCAGTAACCGCGTAACACAGAATTTACGAACGGGAAACGACCGAGAAAAGGTCGCCTGTTAGGTTGGGCTCGCCTGCGGTTTTCCCGGTTTGGCTCACGCCACTGAGGCTCCGTAGGCTACCGCCATCACCCGAACGGGAAAGGGGAGGCCGGCCGTGGCCCAACGCACGCCGAAAGAAGTTCTCGATTTTGCGAAGAAGAACAACGCCCTGATCGTCGATCTGCGTTTCACCGATCTTCCTGGTCTGACGCAGCACTTCTCCGTGCCGATCGAGCAGCTCACCGAGAAGTCGTTCGACGAAGGATTCGGTTTCGACGGCTCGTCGATCCGCGGCTTCCAGCAGATCCAAGAGTCGGACATGTTGCTGATCCCCGACGCGAACACCGCGGTCATGGATCCGTTCCGCGACGTGCCGACGATCAACCTCTTCTGCTTCGTCCGCGACCCGATCACGCTCGAGAGCTATACGCGCGACCCACGCTACATCGCGAAGAAGGCCGAGGACTACCTGAAGTCCTCCGGGATCGCGGACGAGTCGTTCTGGGGTCCTGAGTGCCATTTCTACATCTTCGACGAGGTGCGCTTCGACCAGAACCAATACGAGGGCTACTACCACATCGACTCGTCGGAAGGGATCTGGGGCTCCGGCAACCCCGGCTCGCGCGGCTATCGCCCGCGCTACAAGGAGGGCTACTTCCCCGTCCCGCCGATGGATCAGTTCCAGGACCTCCGCACCGAGATGGTTCTCAAGATGCAGCAGATGGGCATCGAGATCGAGGTGCAGCACCACGAGGTCGGCACCGCCGGGCAGGCCGAGATCGACATGCGCTTCGGCACGCTGCTCGACACGGCCGACAAGGTCATGAACTACAAGTACGTCGTCAAGAACGTCGCGTGGAACGCCGGCAAGACCGCGACCTTCATGCCGAAGCCGCTCTTCATGGACAACGGCTCCGGGATGCACACGCACCAGTCGCTCTGGCGCAACGGCGAGCCGCTCTTCTTCGACGAGACCGGCTACGCAGGCATCAGTGACATGGCGCGCTACTACATCGGTGGGCTCATCGCGCACGCCCCGGCGTTGCTTGCGATCACGAACCCGACGACGAACTCCTACCGCAGGCTCGTGCCGGGGTACGAGGCGCCGATCAACCTCGTGTATTCCCAGCGCAACCGGTCCGCGTGCGTCCGCATCCCGGTGTACTCGAAGTCGCCTGCAGCGAAGCGGCTCGAGTTCCGCACGCCGGATCCGTCGACGAACCCGTACCTGTCCTTCGCGGCCTGCTTGATGGCCGGGCTCGACGGCGTCCGTAACAAGATCGAGCCGCCGGCACCGGTGGACGAGGACATCTACGACCTGCCGGCTGAAGAGAAGGCGACGATCCAAAGCGTTCCGGGATCCCTCGAGGAAGTACTGAACGCGCTAGAAGCCGATCACGATTGGTTGCTCGAGGGCGGCGTGTTCACCGAGGACGTGATCGAGACGTGGATCGAGTACAAGCGGTCCCACGAGCTCGATCCGGTGCGTCTGCGCCCACATCCGCACGAGTTCCACCTGTACTACGACTGCTAGGTCTCGTCTTACGAAGGGCCGCCGGCGACGGCGGCTCTTCTGTTTCTTCCATGCAGGACTCGCACGGTGCGCGCTGAAACTGTGTGCAGCGGAACGGGGGCCGGGATGGAGAATCGAGTCGAGCGCTTTGAGATCGCCGCGACGGATCTCAAGGGATTGAAGGTCTTCTACGAAGAGCTGTTCGGCTGGGCAGCGTCGTCGGACAACCCATCGCGGTATTCCCTGGTCGAGCCGCGCGACGGCATCAAAGGCTTGATCTTCAAAGCCGACCCCGGGGTCCCGACCTTCGTCACCATCTACGTCGAGGTCGAGGACGTCGAACAACAGCTGAAGCGCGCGGAGCAACTCGGCGGAACGATCTACGTGCCTGCAACCCAGAGTCCCGTGCCGGGCGAGCGATGTTTCGGCGTGTTCGGGGATCCCGAAGGCAACATCATCGGGGTCTGCCAGCGGGACTAGCTTCGTCTGCGCGCGCGGCGCTTCCTCGGGCGGCGAAACGCACACTCAGTGCAGATGCCAGTGGCGGGGTGCGATCAGCTCGTCCGCCGCGCGCGGACCCCATGTTCCCGAGGCGTACCCGTACACGTTCTCCGTCCGGTGAAGGATGGGCTCGACGATCTCCCACGCGCGCTCGACGGCATCGGACCGAGTGAAGAGTGTGTTGTCTCCGCACATCGCGTCGTGCAGCAAACGCTCGTATGCATCGATCGAGGCCGACTCGCCGAAGAACTCCTCGTAGCCGAAGTCCATGTTGACGGTCTTCGGGATGAAGCCCGGTCCCGGCTGTTTCGCTTGGAACGCGAACGATGCTCCCTCTTGCGGTTGGATCCTGATCGACAGGTGGTTCGGCACGGGCGACACGTCGAACAGATATCCGGGCGCCGCGCGGAATTCGATCGTGATCTCCGTCGCGCGGTCGGCGAGGCGCTTTCCCGTGCGCACGAAGAACGGGACGCCGGACCACCGCCAGTTGTCGATCGACAATTGCACCGCGGCGAACGTTTCCGTGTTCGAGTCGGTCGGGACATCGTCTTCGGACGTGTACCCCATCACGCGTTCACCGTCGACGGTCCCACGCTCGTACTGGCCGCGAACGGTGGTCTTCGTGTCAAAGGGCCGCACGGCTTCGAGGAGCTTCACTTTCTCGTCGTGGATCGACCGCGGCTCGAGCGAACGCGGTGGCTCCATCGCGAGGAAGGCGAGCACCTGGAGCACATGGTTCTGGATGATGTCGCGGATGGCGCCGGCGTGGTCGTAGTAGGCACCGCGCCCCTCGACGCCGATGGTTTCCGCAACCGTGATCTCGACGTGGTCGATCGCGTCGCGGTTCCACACGCGCTCGAACATCGCGTTCGCGAAGCGGAACACCAAGATGTTCTGGACGGTCTCCTTGCCGAGGTAATGATCGATCCGGAAGATCTGCGGCTCCTTGAAAACGCGGTGCAAGATCGCGTTGAGCGCGCGCGCGCTGTCCAGGTCTTCGCCGAACGGTTTTTCGACCACGATGCGCGGATCGGCGCCGGGTCCGATCTCGCCGAGTCGCTTCACGACGAGCGGGTACGCAGCCGGCGGCGTCGCGCAGTAATACAAACGACTCCCGCCCGTGCCGTGGTTCTGCTCGGCGTCGGTGAGATCCGCCGTCAGATGCTCCATCGCACCCGGCTCGTCGAACTCCCCGGCCACGTACTCCAGCCGGTCGGCGAACGGCTTGAAATGCTCGTCGTCGAGCGGTGTTCTGCTGAACTCTTCGATGGACTCGCGTGCGTGCTGCACGAACTCTTCGTCGCTCCACTCGCTGCGCGCGTATCCGATGATCACGTAGTTCTGCGGCATCAACCCTTCGCGCGCGAGGTTGTACAGTGCGGGCAGGATCTTTCGTTTCGTCAGGTCCCCCGAAGCGCCGAAGATCACGACCGCTTGATCAGGGGGCGGCCGGAGGCTCATTCGCCCTCCGGCTTCACCGGATGCCCACCGAACTCGTTGCGAAGCGCGGCGATCAACCGCATCGCATACGAGTCGTCCTGTCGCGACAGGAAGCGCGCGAACAACGAGATCGCGGTCACCGGGGCGGGGATGTCTTCTTCGATCGCTTCGGCGACCGTCCACCGGCCCTCGCCGGAGTCGGCAACGAACCCCCGCAGATGCTTCAGCTCGGGGTCGTCGCGCAATGCGCGCTCGGCGAGATCGAGGAGCCAGCTGCGAACGACGGATCCGTGGCGCCACAGCTCGGCGATCCCGTGCAGGTCCAAGTCCGGGTACAGCTTCGAGCCTTTGAGGATCTCGAAGCCTTCGCCGTATGCCTGGAGCAACCCGTACTCGATGCCGTTGTGGATCATCTTCACGAAGTGCCCGGAGCCGGCCGGCCCGACGTGCAGGTAGCCGTCCTCGGGCGCGAGCGAACGGAACACCGGCTCGACCCGCGCGAACGCAGACTCCGAACCGCCGACCATCAAGCAATAGCCTTCGTCCAGTCCCCAGATCCCGCCCGACGTGCCGGCGTCCAAGAACTCGATGCCTTCATCGCCGAGCCTCTCCGCCCGTGCGATCGAATCGCGGAAGTGCGAATTCCCGCCGTCGATGATGATGTCGCCATCCTGCAGGAGCGGCGTGAGCGTTTCGATCGTCTGCTGGGTCGGCGTGCCGGCGGGGACCATGAGCCAAACCGCGCGCGGCGCTTCGAGCTTCGCGACGAGCTCCTGGAGCGACGCGACGTCCGACACCTTCGGATCGTGATCGAAGCCGATCACGTCGTGACCGTCGCGGCGCAACCGTTCGGTCATATTGCCGCCCATGCGGCCGAGCCCGACCATCCCGATCTGCACCGGCGACCTCCTCCGCGCGAACGGGGTCAGTCTATTTCACGACGGCAGGCTGACCACCACCGACTCGAGAAGCGCGCGCACCTCGCGCGCGCGGAACCGCCGGTGGCCGCCGGGCGTGATGATCGACGACAGCTTGCCCGCGCGCGCCCAATCCGAGATCGTTCGCCGCGACACTTGGAACAGCGCGGCCACCTGACCGGACCGGAGGAGCTGCTCGTCGATCCAATCGGGACGGGCGGCCGGCTCATGCTCGTAGAGACGCCGGACGAGGGTACGTCGTCTCGCCGATGGACGGACGTAGCGATGAGACATGCGCGCGATGGTACGAGCCGTCGCGACGAAGTCCAGTGCGAAGAAGGGGCGGAAACGCGCTTGGTTCGCGAACCGATCAGGTGCGACGACGGCGAGGGTCAGCTGCGACGCATCGTCGTCATCGCGCGCCGCACCCATTCGCGCTCGGCTTCGAACGTCAGCGACTCGACGGCTTCTGTGGCCGGAACCCATTCGGGTACGAAGTGCTGTTCGGGCTCGTTCGCCTCGCCGACCGACTCCATCAGGAAATAGTGCTCGACCCGTTCGGTGGTCTGGCCTTCGCGATCGAATCGCACTTCCATCTCGCCGAGGTCGGCGATGACTTCCGCTTGATGGCCGGATTCTTCGGCAACCTCTCGGACCGCAGCCTCTTCGTCCGACTCCCCCGGATCGACGTGGCCCTTCGGCAACCGGAGCTCGTTCCGCGCCGGCCGGCGCAGCACGAGAACGAGCGGACCGTCCATCACGACGCCGCCGGCCGCGCGGTAACGTGTCGTCATCGCGCGGCTCCGCGCAGCCGTCCACCGTAGAAGACGTCCTCACACACCTGGCGCGCGCGGCGCGTGATGCGGCGATAGTCCTCCATGAACGCCACGCGCGCGCCCGGCGAGGGATAGTCGAGCGCGCGCGCGAGAAGCTCGAGCTCGTCCGGGTCCGACGGCAACGAATCCATCGCGCGGCCGCGGATGAGATACAGCCGGTTCCTGGTGCGGTTCAGGAAGCGATACGCGTCGGCGAGCCACCGTCCCTTCTCGAGATCGAGGTACCCGAGGTCGGCCGCCGCCGCGATCGCAGCAATGGTGCCCTGCGCGCGCAACCGAGGCGACGAGTATCCGTGCTCGAGCTGCACGAGCTGGATCGTGAACTCGATGTCGATCAATCCGCCGCGTCCGACCTTCAGCTGCGTCTTCGCGTCTTCGCGCGCGCCGAGCCGCTCCCGCTCGATGCGCGCTTTGATGGATCGGATCTCCCGGATCGCGTCGGGCGACAACCGTTGCGTGAACACCGACGGTTGGATGAGATCGATGAACTGCTGCCCGAGCGCCGGGTCTCCCGCGATCGGCCGGGCCTTGATGAGCGCTTGGAACTCCCACGGCCGGGCCCACCGCTCGTAGTACGCGCGGTAGGCCGAGATCGAGCGGACGAGCGGTCCGTTCTTGCCTTCGGGCCGTAACGAGGTGTCGACCTTGAAGGCGACACCTTCTTCGGTCGACGCGGCGAGGCGCTGGATCAAGCCTTCGCCGATCGACGTAGCCCAGACGCGCGCAGACTCCTCGGGCTCGCCGTCGTATACGAACAACACGTCAAGGTCGCTCGCATAGTTCGACTCTTCCCCGCCGAGCTTCCCCATCGCGACGACGGAGAACCGCGCGCCGAGCGGCGGAGTGTGCTCGAGCACGAGCGAGCCGAAGGCGGCGCGCAACGCCGATTCGCCGAGCGCCGCGAGTTCCCGGCCGACCTCTTCGGTCGTTGCCGCACCGGCAAGGTCGCGACAGGCGAGCCGCAAGAGCCCGCGCCGCTTCAGCCGGCGCAGCGCCGCGCCGCGCGCTTCGGGATCGCCGCGCCATTCGACATGGTCGGCGGCTTCGCGCATGTATTGCTCGCGCGAACGGCGCGCGAACGTGTGCGGATCGGCCATCTCGCCGACGAGCTCGGGGACGTGCCCGAAGTACTCCCCCAGCATCCTCGACGTCCCGAGGACCCGGCAGAGCAGCTGCACGACCGGCGGCGAGTCGCGCAGCGCGGACAACGCAGCGGGATTGCCTCCGACCGCGAGCGCGACGTCGCGGAACGACGCAACCGCGAGATCCGGGTCGGGCGCCTCGCTCATCCAGTCGAGCATCACCGGGAGCAGCGCGCGCATCAGTTGCGCGCGGCGCGACAAGCCGGACGTGAGATCACCGAGGAACTTGAGCGCGCGCCCCGGCTGGCGGAACCCGAGCGCGTTCAGCCGCTCCTGCGCGGCGTCCGGTGCGAGCGCGGGTGCTTGCGCGAACCGTTCGAGCAGCGGCCGGTAGAATAGCTTCTCGTGGATCCGCCGCACGATCTTCTGGGTCTCACGCCACGCGATGTCGAACTGCTCGAGCGCGGTGTGTTCGCCGGAATCGCGGAACCCGAGCGCGCGCGCCAGTCGCCGCCGCGCGCGCTCGTCTTCGGGAACGGTGTGGGTCTGGCGTTCCTGAGCGAGCTGCAGCCGGTGCTCGACCGCGCGCAGGAACCGGTACGCCTGGGTCAGCTCGTCTGCATCGTTGTCCCCGACGTAAGCGAGGTGCGCGAGCGCGGCGAGCGCCTGCAACGTGTTGCCGCTGCGCAAGACGTCGTCGCGTCTTCCGTGCACGAGCTGGAGCAGCTGCACGGCGAACTCGATGTCGCGGATCCCGCCCGGCCCCCGCTTCACCTCACGGTCGGCGATCCCCGTCGCGGCCAGCGCTTTCTCCGCGCGCGCCTTCAGCTCCCGGATCTCGCGCACGTTGTCGGGGGAGAGCCGCTCGGGATACACGAACGGCTGGATGAGGTCGTGGAATTTCTCGCCGAGCGTCTTGTCCCCCGCGATGGCGCGCGCCTTTATCAGCGCCTGGAACTCCCAGGGCCGGGCCCACCGCTCGTAGTAGGCGCGATAGGCGCCGAGCGAGCGGACGAGCGCGCCGTCCTTGCCCTCGGGACGCAGCGACGTGTCGACGCGGAACGCCTGCCCTTCTTCGGTCGTTGCGCCGAGCCGCTGGATCAAACCCTCCGCGATCTTCAGGGCCCACTCGCGCGCCGGCGGATCGTCTTCGGCGTCGTACACGAACATCAGGTCGATGTCGCTGGCGTAGTTCAATTCCTCTCCGCCGAGCTTCCCCATCCCGATGACGGCGAAGGACGCGTGACGCGGTGCCGGGTGTTCCTCGATCAACGACTCGAGCGCCGCGCGCGTAGACGCCTCGGCGAGCCACGAGAGCTCGCGCGCGACCTCTTCGACCTCGGCGCCGCCGGCGAGATCACGCCCCGCGATCCGCAACAGCTCGCGTCGCTTCCAGAGCCGGAGCGCACCGCTCGGATTCTCGCTGCGCATCACGACACGCGTCGCTTCTTCGATCAAGGTCGCGCGCTGGCGCGGCTTCGCGCCGACTCGCGAGTCGACGACGACGTTCGCGAGGTCCGGATGCCGGGCCAGGAACGCGCCGAGGCTCGTCGAAAGGCCGAGCACCGCAGCGAGCCTCGACAACCCTTGCGGCCCCGGCACACGTCCGGCCATCGCGATCCAGCGGCAGACCTGCGCCACCGCGACGTCGGGATCGGCCGCGTCGGCGCACGCCCGCGCGACGCGCGCGATGCCGTCGTTGCCGAGCATGACGCCCTCGAGGTGTCGCGCGGCATCGGACGGCTGCGCGTAGCCGAGGCGCGCGAGCGCGACGGCGAGATCTCCTGCGCGGGGAACGGAAGCCATCGGCTCCTAGAGTAATGGGCGGGAAGCGGCGAGCTACAAGAGGGGCAGATACCGCTCGAGCTCGAACGGGCTGACGTAGCTGCGATAGCCGTCCCATTCGAGCCGCTTGTTGCGGAGGAATTCTTCGAACACGTGCTCGCCCAGTGCTTCGGCGACGAGCTCCGATCGCTCCATCTCGTGGATCGCTTCCGCGAGGTCTTCCGGCAACGACACGATGCCGCGCGCTGCTCGCTCGTCCGGCGACAGCGAGTCGATCTCGTCCGTCGCCTCGTCCGGCAGCTCGTACTTCCCTTCGATCCCTTTCAACCCGGCCGCGAGCATCACCGCGAACGCGAGGTACGGGTTGCATGCCGGATCGGGTGAGCGGATCTCGACACGCGCCGATGTCTCCTTGTTCGGCTTCGCCGTCGGCACGCGCACCAGCGCCGAGCGGAGGTACCGAGACCACGCGACGGCAGACGGCGCTTCGTATCCCGGGATGAGCCGCTTGTACGAGTTGACCCATTGGTTCAGGACCGCTGTGATCTCTCGCGCATGCCGGAGCACGCCGGCGACGAACGCGCGCCCAACCTTCGACAGGTTCGCGGGCGAGCGCGGGTCGAAGAATGCGTTGCGATCACCTTCGAACAGCGACACGTGCGTGTGCATGCCGCTCCCCCACTCGCCTTGGATCGGCTTCGGCATGAACGTCGCGTGCACGCCTCGCTGTTGGGCGACCTCTTTCACGACGAGCCGGTACGTCATCACGTTGTCGGCCATCGTCAGCGCGTCGGCGAAGCGAAGGTCGATCTCGTGCTGCGACGGCGCGACCTCGTGGTGCGAATACTCCACGGAGATGCCGAGCTGCTCGAGCTGTTGGATCGCCTCCCGTCTGAAGTCCTGCGCGTTGTCGAGCGGCGTCTGGT
>JBHELL010000193.1:0-8775 GCA_046263075.1 Actinomycetota bacterium
CGACTACTACGGCCACCCGCGCTCGGACGAGAAGCACCAGCATCATTTCTTCGACGACATGCATTCGTTCATCGCCGCGATGGCGAAACGGTTCCCGATCGATCTCGCGATCACCGTTGCGCATCCCGCGATGGTGGGCCAGGGCCCCATCGGCGGCGCGGCGGTGTGGTGCGGTTTGTGTCTCGCGAGTACCGATGCCGTCGCCGCCGACGCAGTGGGCGCTCGCCTCCTCGGGTTCGAAGCCCAAGCGGTCCGGTACCTATGGGAAGCGGCAAAGCTCGGGCTGGGGGAGACCGATCTGTCGAAGATGGAGTTCCCGGAACTCGGGCTGGCCGACGCGCTTTCGATCTTCTCGCGCGCCGCGTACGGCAAAGAGATCCCGCTGGAAACGGCATGAGGTGGAGCATGGGACGCAACGACCGTGAGTTCAGAAGCTGGGTGGGCGACAACGCAGTGCGCGACGACATCGATGTCGTTCGCGAATGGATCGTCTGGGGTGTCGGCACGGCCCCTCCGAGCGAGATCGAAGAGGCGCGCGCCGCGAACGACGTCGCGACGATGATCGCGAAAGGTCACGACCCGGAGTGGTTCGACACGGACGCGGGCTACCGGTGGGCGATCCTCGTGCGGGGAGTCGAAAGCGACATCGACGACCTGTCACACTCGCACGGCGGCATATGGGGCTACGCGGCGTACCTCGTCGAGGGAAAGAACGACGAAGTGCCCGCGCGATACATGCGCGGGACGCTGCGCAGCGACGTCGGCCCGCGCCGGAAGGTCGATCAGCCCGGCTCGGAGTAGCGTTCTTTGGCATCGATTCCTCCATCCGGTAGGTTTGCTGCTCGTTCGGATGAGGGAGCCGGCATGAAGGCATCGAGGCTCGTTTCGCTTGGGTTCGTTCTCCTGCTCGCGGTCAGTTGTTCGAAGTCGGGGTCGGGGGCGAACGCGACGCCGACGGCAGCCGATACGACGCAAGACCCCAGCAAGGCGCAGTCGATCGTCCTCGTCGAGGCCGACTTCCCGACGGGATGGACGGGCTCGGGCAAGCGCGGATGATCCGAAAGGCAAGGAAGAGGACCGCAAGTTCGCGCTGTGCATCGGTGCCCCGGATCCGACCACGAGCAGCAACGTCAACCTCGACGGCAAGACGTTCGACAAGGAAGACGCAGAGGTGAATTCCAACGTCACGTTCGTTAAGACGACCGACCTTGCACAAGCCGATCTGGCTTCGTTGCAGAGCTCGAAGTTCGAGTCCTGCGCGAAAACGTCCGTTGCGAGCGCGGTACAGGCCGGCCTGGCCGAATCGGCTCCCGGCGCCACTGTCGAGTCGGTCACGTTCGCGTCGCTCCCGGCCGCCAGCTTCGGTGACGCGACGAAGGCATTCCGCGTGACCGCGGTGGTGAAGGTTCAGGGCCAGACGGTCAAGGTATACGCCGACGTGGTCCTGATGCTGAAAGGGCGCGCCGAGGGTTCCGTGGAGTTCACCAATGTGGGCGCGCCGTTCGATCCGACGCTCGAGACAACGCTGATAGCAACCTTCGGGAACCGCATGGTCGCGAACGCCTAGTTACGGATACGAGATGACGCCTGCGCGCGCGGCCGTCGCGACGGCTTCGAGCTTGGAGTGAGCGCCGAGCTTCGTGATGATGTTCTGCACGTGATGGCGAACCGTGTGCAGCGAGATCACGAGCTTGTCCGAGATCGCTTGGTTCGAAAGGCCTTCTGCGAGGAGCTTCAACACTTCGATCTCGCGGGCCGTCAGATCGGAGCCGACCGTTCGTTCGGACGGGCGCAACTTCGGTAACAGGCGCGCGAGCATCGTGGGCGAGATCAACGCTTCACCAGCGTGCGCGGCTCGAACGGCATTGACGACTTCGTCGATGACCTTGTGCTTCGTGACGTAGCCGGACGCGCCGGCTTCGATCGCGGCGATGAGCACATGTTCGTCCGTGTACGACGTCACCATGACGACTCGCGTCTCGGGCCGGTCCGCCCGGATCCGCTCCGTCGCTTGGACACCGTTCCCGTCCGGTAGCTCGTAGTCCATCATCACAACGTCGGGCTGGTGGAGCCGCGCGGACGCGACCGCGTCCTCGACACGGCTCGCCGTTCCGACGACCGTGATGTCCGGTTGGTCGGACAAGACTTTCGCGAGCCCTTGGGCGACCATCATGTGGTCGTCCACGATCAGGACCCTGATCTGCTCCTGCTGCTCGGTCTGCGCCATAGGCTCCCCGGGAAAGAACCGCGCACGGATACTACCGGGAACGGCGCTTCGGAAACCTCTAGGCGTGGGCGGCCGCTGCCTCTTCGACGGCGATGCGCAGGGTGACGAGCATCCGCTCGACCGTAGTGCGCGCGGCGGCGAATGCCGCGTCGAGCGTCGCGTTCGACCGGTCTGGGTCCGCAGCCCAGGTCCCTTCGATCACGACTTCGGTCTTCCCGCCCGCCGGCGTAACCGAAAGATCGCCCTCGAACGAGGGCGGAAGCGCGCGATATCCCTGTACCCGCCACGAGACCGGCATCACGATGCCGCCGTCCGGGTGCTGCGCCGGCTCGCCGAAGACCACGCGTGCGCTTCGCTCGACGGCAGGGCGCGACCCGGCGTCGGGGCCGTATAGGCGGACGGCTGCGCGTTCCCCTTCGGTGGCGGCGAGCCGCAGGAACGAGTCGAGCCAGCCCGGATGGTCGGTCAGCAGCATCTCAACGATGACGACCATCGGACAGCCGATCGATTCCCGAGCTTGGATCACGGACAAAACGCCCTCCCGCGCTCCGTGGGCCCCCGCCCCCGGACGTGCCCACATAGTGGTCGGGACAGGGCTGCGACGCGAGGGCCGAGCGTGCCAAGCGGGATAGGACGAACGTGCGGTCGCGACTCGGTTTTCTCGGTTAGAGCCCATGCGAGATACTACGTCGCGGGTTCGAGTAACCACTCCGGGAGTGAGAATCGTGGAATGGACTGAGAAGGGAAGCTACGAGGACATCCGCTACGAGACCACCGGCGGCATCGCGAAGATCACGATCTGCCGCCCCGAGGTTCGAAACGCCTTCCGGCCGACGACCCTCTTCGAGCTGTCGCGCGCGTTCGACGTCGCGCGAGACGACCCGACGATCGGCGTCATAGTCCTCACGGGGCAGGGCACCGAAGCGTTCTGCTCGGGCGGCGATCAGCGCATCAGGGGCGACGACGGATACGTCGATGAGCGGGGGATCGGCCGCCTGAACGTCTTGGACCTCCAGGTGCAGATCCGGCGGCTTCCGAAACCCGTCATCGCGATGGTGGCCGGGTACGCGATCGGCGGGGGCCACGTCCTGCACCTCGTCTGCGACATGACGATCGCGGCAGAGAACGCGCGCTTCGGCCAGACCGGTCCCAAGGTGGGTTCGTTCGACGGCGGGTACGGCGCGGGCCTCTTGGCAGCGACGATCGGTCTGAAGCGCGCGAAGGAAGTGTGGTTCTTGTGTGAGCAGTACGACGCGCGCACCGCGCTCGACTGGGGTCTCGTCAACCGGGTCGTGCCCCTCGACCGGCTCGAAGAAGAAACGGTTGCCGTCTGTCAACGGATCTTGACCATGAGCCCGCTGGCGTTGCGCATGCTCAAGGCAGGCTTCAACGCGTGGACCGACGGGCTCGCCGGTGTGCAGCAGCTCGCAGGGGATGCGACGTTGCTCTTCTACATGTCCGACGAGGCGCAAGAGGGGCGCAACGCATTCGTCGAGAAACGCGCGCCCGACTTCTCGAAGTTTCCGAAACGTCCGTGAGCCTCTGGGTTCAAGGCGCGCGGCCGCGAACGCTTACGGTTTCGATCGTCCCGGTGATCGTCGGTTGCGCTGCGGCGGGACGCTTCGCTCCGGTACGGCTCGTCCTCTTGCTGATCGTCGCGCTCGGGATGCAGGTCGGGGTCAATTACGCGAACGACTACTCGGACGGGGTTCGGGGTGTCGATACCGTCGAGCGACGCGGGCCCGTCCGGCTCACCGCATCGGGGCTGAAGGCGCCGCGCGCGGTCCTTGCGGCGTCGTTGCTTTCTTTCCTGGCGGCTGCGATCGCAGGCGGTGTGCTCGCGATGCTTACGTCCTGGTGGTTGCTGCTCGTCGGCATCGCTGCCGTCTTCGGCGCGCTGGGGTATTCGGGCGGTCCCGCACCGTACGGCGCGCGCGGCCTGGGCGAGATCTTCGTCTTCGTCTTCTTCGGGCTCGTCGCCGTCGCCGGCTCGGCCTACGTCCAAGCGGGAACCATCCCGGCGCGCGCGTGGTGGGCGGCCGTTCCGACCGGGTTGCTCGCCGTAGCCGTGCTCGTTGCGAACAACCTGCGCGACATCCCGACCGACACCGCGGCGGGGAAGCGGACGCTGGCGGTGCGGCTCGGCGATCCTGCGACGCGCGCGCTCTATGCGTTGATCGTCATCGTGTCGTACCTCGTTGTCGGGCTCGGCGTCCTCGGTCCGTTGTCCGCCGTCACGTTGATCGTGCTCATCACCGTGCCGATGGCGATCGGCGGGATCATGATGGCGCAGCGCGCGAAGACACCGCCGCAGATGGTCTCGGTGTTGCTCGCGACCGTTCGATTGCATCTGGTGTTCGGTCTCGGTCTCGCGCTCGGGATGTGGCTCCGGTGAGACGCGTGCCGTTCCGGATCCCATTGCGCGTTCCCGTCGGCGACGTCGTCGAGCGGAGCGGTGACCTGATCGAAGGACCCGCCGGCTGGGGTGAGTACTCGCCGCTTCCTTCGTGGTCTCAGGCAGAGCGCGACGCGGCCGAGCGCTCCGCGCTCGAGGCTGCGTCGGAGCCGTTCCCTGCACGGCTGCGCGATGTCGTGGCGGTGAATTTCATGGTGCCGCGCGTTCCGCCCGCCGACGCCGTGCGGCTCGCCGTCGCATCGGGCTGCGGGGCGATCAAGATAAAGGTCGGCGACCCAGACGGAGAAGCGCGCGTGCGCGCGGTGCGCGAGGCGTTGCCGTCCGTGAAGATCAGGCTGGACGCCAACGGATCGTGGGACGCGCTCGCAGCAGGCTTGTCGCTCTCGCAACTGCGCCATTACGACATCGAGCTCGTCGAGGATCCGGTGCCGACGTTGGAAGAGCTGGCGCGGTTACGGCGCGGCTCGTCGATATTGGTCGCCGCGGAGATGAGCGTTCGCACGATCGACGACGCGCGCATGCTACGGAAGCTGCGCGCCGCGGACGTGGTGGTGATCAAGCCGCAACGCATCGGCGGCGTGCGCGCGGCCCTCGCTGCGGCAGAGGAAGCGGGCGTGCCGGCCATCGCGTCGAGCGCGCTCGAGACGTCCATCGGACTGTCGGCGGTGCTCGCGTTCGCGGCGGCGCTTCCCGAGCTCCCGTTCGCGTGCGGGATCGGGACGGCATCGTTGCTCCATCACGACGTCGTCGCAGATCCACTCATCCCGGTGGGGGGCATGCTGGCGGTGCGGCGAGTGGCGCCGTGAACGTTGCATGCGCGACGGCCCTCGCCGATCAGCTCGCGCGCGCAGGTGTGTCGTGTGTGTGCAGCGCGCCGGGATCCCGTTCTGCGCCGCTCACGGTCGCGTTCGCGAGAGATCCCCGGTTCGAAACCGTCGTGCATCTCGACGAGCGCGCGGCCGCGTTCTTCGCGCTTGGACGCGCGCGCGCGTCCGGGACCCCGGTCGCCGTCGTCTGCACGAGCGGGACCGCTGCCGCAGAGTTCTTGCCCGCCGTCGTCGAGTCGTCCATGTCGCGCGTGCCACTCCTCGTGATCACGGCGGATCGTCCGGAAGAGCTCGTCGGAACCGGGGCCAACCAAACGATCGAACAGACCGAGCTGTACGGTTCGTACGTTCGATGGTTCTTCGAGCCCGGCGCGCCTTCCGATGCCCGCGACCCGGCGCGCTGGCGTGAGATGGCCGCGCGCGCGGTTCGAGCGTGCATCGGACCGCCGGCAGGGCCTGTGCACCTGAACCTCGCGTTCCGCGAGCCGTTGATCGATGCTGCTGCCGTCGAAACCCCGCCGTTGCCAGTCGAGAACCCGCCCGCGCGCGCGCTTCCCGAGGTCGGCCGGCTCGCCGAGCTCGTCTCGTCGACCGAACGCGGTGTCGTCGTCGCAGGCGGTGGTGCCGCGCGCGATGCGGCCGCGGGACACGACGTGGGCGCGTTCGCTGCGCGCGCCGGATGGCCGCTGATCGCCGAGCCTCACTCGGGCGCGCGCGTCCCCCCGCACGCACTGAGCACGCCGCAAGCATTGTTGCTCGCGGGGTTCGCGGTGCCGGATGTGGTTTTGCAGCTCGGCGCCGTACCGACGTCGCGCGCGACATCGTCGTTCGTCGCTTCGGCCGCGCAGCTCGTGACGGTCGATGCGGATGGATGGCTCCAGGATCCGACGAGACGGGCGACCACGGTGCGTGCCGAACCTTCGGTGCTTGCTCGCGCGCTGTCCGGGCTCGTCCCCGAGCGAGAGTCCGCGTGGAGCAAGGAATGGTGGGAGGCAGATCGCATCGCGCGCACCGCCCTCGACGCCTATCTGGACGGCGTCGACGAGCCGTTCGAAACACGCGTCGCGCGCGATGTTGCCGCGTCGGTCGCGGATGGCTCGACGCTGTTCGTCTCGTCGAGCATGCCCATCCGCGATCTGGATATCGCGATGGCGCCACGCGAGGGCGTGCGGGTGCTGAGCAACCGGGGCGCGAGCGGCATCGACGGTTTCGTGTCGTCAGCGCTCGGAGCAGCGCCGTGCATCGCGCTATGCGGCGACCTTTCGTTCCTGCACGACGCAGGTGGCTTCTTGTGGGGCGCGCGCCGCGGCTCGGCGGTCACATTCGTCGTCATCGACAACAACGGGGGCGGCATCTTCGATCTGCTGCCTCATGCATCGTTGCCGGAGCACGAGCGGTTCTTCGTAACACCGCACGGGCTCGATCTTCGCCTCGTCGCCGAGGCGGCGGGGACGTCCTACGCGCGCGTCGAGCGCGCGCGCGATCTCGTGCCTGCGCTCTCGCACCCGCACGCCTGGGGGGCGCGGGTGGTCCACCTTCCAGTCGACCGAGCGCGCGCCGTCACGCGCCGCGCGGAGCTGCTCGATGCGGTTCGTCGCGCGCTGGCCTGACTCCGCCTAGATTGTCGCGATGGTCGAAGGCATCCTTCACCTGCACGGCGCCGTCGCATACGCGCTCATCTTCATCGTGCCCGCGCTCGAAGCATCGATCTTCCTCGGGTTCGTGTTTCCGGGGGAGGTCGTCGTGCTGCTCGGCGGCGTCCTCGCGTTCGAACATGGGGTGACGCTCCCGGGCGCGATCGCGTTCGCCGTCGCCGGCGCGATCGTCGGCGATTCGATCGGGTACGAGGTCGGACGGAACTTCGGCAGCCGTCTCCTCGCGGGGCCGCTTCGCCGTATCGTGAAGCCCGAGCATCGTGAGCGCGCGACGGCCTTCTTGCATAGGTACCGCGGACGAGCCGTGTTCTTCGGCCGGTTCGCAGCGGCACTGCGCGCGCTGGTTCCCGGCATGGCCGGTATCGCAGAGATCCCGTACACGTCGTTCCTGCTGTGGAACGCCCTCGGCGGCATCGTATGGGCGACGGGCTTCACGTTGATCGGGTTCGCCGCGGGGAAAGGCTACCGGCGCGTCGAGCACCTCGTCGGGCGTGCGAGCCAGATCGTGCTCGGGCTCGTCGCAGCGATCGTGATCGTCGCGCTCATCGCACGATGGGTCGCGCGCAATCCCGAGCGCATCAGCGCGTGGTGGCAGCGTCAGATGCGGCGTCGCGTTCTCCGGCGTCTTCGCGGTCCACTCGAGTTCGTCGGCCGTCGCTTCCATCCGCGCGAGGCGTTCGGGCTGCGACTGACGTTCGGGCTCGTCGTGATCGGGCTCGTCGGCTGGGGGTTCGGCGCAGTCTTGCAAGACGTTGCGAGCCGTCAGGAGATCGTGCACTTCGACCGGCCGGTGCTCGATTGGTTGATCGCGCACACCGGCGCCGACATGACGACCTTCATGAAGGTCGTGACCGGGTTGGGAGGGGTGTGGTTCATCGGCGCCGCGTCGCTCGTCGTGCTCCTGGTGCTCGCGCTACGTGGATCGTGGTTGCGCGTGTGGCTGGTCTTCCTTTCACTCGCCGGTGCCACGGCGCTGGAGATCGCGATCGAGGCGCTCGTGAAGCGACCCCGTCCGGCCGTGATGGCGCTCGTGCATGCGAGCGGGTTCGGGTTCCCGTCGGGGCACGCGACGCGCGCGGCCGCGTTCTACGGCGCGCTGGCGATCGTCATCGCGCGCGGCGCCTCGTCGTGGACGCGGAAGGTCGGCGTGTGGACGGGCACGTTCCTGATCGCCGCGCTGGTCGCGTTCTCGAGGTTGTATCTGCGCGTGCATTACCTCACCGATGTGATCGGCGGCCTCGCTCTCGGCGCGCTATGGCTTTCGGTCGTGGCGAGCGGCATCGGCGTCTGGGAGGCCGCGCGCCGCTCCGATTAGTCGATGCGAGCAGCCCGGCGATCATCCGTACCGCAGCGCGTCGAGCAGTGCGAGGGTTTTCGCATCCGTCTCCGCGAGCTCGGCGGCGGGATCCGACGCGGCGACGATCCCCGCTCCGGCGAACAGACGCGCGCGGTTGCCGTCGATCTCCGCGCACCGTAGCGAAACTGCCCATTCGCCGTCGCCGTTGGATCCGACCCAGCCGACCGTTCCCGCATACAACCCGCGGTTCATCGGCTCGAGCGACGAGATCAGCGCGCGCGCGACGTCGCCGGGCGAGCCGCAGACCGCCGGCGTCGGGTGCAGTATGGACGCGAGCGTGAGTGCATCGGGGG
>JBHELL010000194.1:0-3287 GCA_046263075.1 Actinomycetota bacterium
GGCGTGAACGCAGCAATAATCGAACCCGATCCCTTGACCGATCCGGTTGGGGCCCGCACCGAGGATGATTATGGTCTTGCGATCGTCCGTGGGGGCTTCGGTCTCGTCTTCGTACGTCGAGTAGTAGTACGGCGTCATCGCTTCGAACTCGGCCGCGCAGGTATCGACGGACTTGTAAACCGGCGAGCCGCGCTGCGCGCGCACCTCATCCTCACGCTGTCGCGTGAGATGCGCGATCTGGTGATCCGAGAAGCCCATACGTTTCGCTTCGCGCAGATCGAAGGTGCCGGCCTCGATATGCGAGCGCATCCGCGAGATCTCGGTGATCTGCGACAAGAACCAAGGGTCGATGCCGCTCGCATCGGCGACCTCTGCCACGGTTGCTCCCGCGCGCAATGCTGCTTCGACCTGGAACAGCCGTTCCGGGGTCGGACGTTGCAGCCTCGCCATAAGATCGTCTTTCGTTCCGCCGGGATCCTTCCCGTCGCCGTTCAAGCCGGTCCGATCTTGTTCGAGCGACCGGATCGCCTTCTGCAAGGACTCCTTGAACGTGCGTCCGATCCCCATCGCTTCGCCCACCGACTTCATCGCGGTTCCGAGTGTGGGGTCCGAGCCTGCGAACTTCTCGAATGCGAACCGTGGGATCTTGGTGACCACGTAGTCGATCGTCGGCTCGAACGATGCCAGTGTCTCCTTGGTGATGTCGTTCGGGATCTCGTCGAGCCGGTATCCAACGGCGAGCTTCGCGGCGATCTTGGCGATCGGGAAGCCGGTCGCCTTGGATGCCAGCGCCGAGCTGCGTGAGACACGCGGGTTCATCTCAATGATCACCTGGCGTCCCGTCTTCGGATCGACGGCGAATTGGATGTTCGACCCGCCGGTGTCGACGCCGATCGCGCGGATGCAGCGGATCGCAGCGTCTCGCATCTCCTGGTACTCGCGGTCGGTCAGCGTCTGTTGCGGCGCGACGGTTATCGAATCGCCTGTATGCACGCCCATCGGGTCGACGTTCTCGATCGAGCAGATGATCACGACGTTGTCGGCGAGATCGCGCATCACCTCGAGCTCGAACTCTTTCCATCCGAGCACCGACTCTTCGATCAGCACCTCGCCGATCCGGCTGCGCGCGAGACCATCGCCCGCGATCCGGTCCAGGTCGGACTGGTCGTACGCGATCCCACTGCCTGCGCCGCCGAGCATGTAACTCGGACGGACGATCACGGGGTACGCGATCTCCTCGGCGAGCGCGCGCGCCTCGTCGAGCGTGTACGCCCACCCACTGCGCGGAAGATCGATGCCGGCAGCGATCATCGTCTCTTTGAACACGCGGCGGTCTTCACCTCGACGGATCGCGTCGAGCCGCGCGCCGATCATCTCGACGCCGAACCGGTCGAGCACACCGCCTTCGGCCAGCTCGACGGCCACGTTCAGCGCGGTCTGGCCTCCGAGCGTTGGAAGCAAGGCATCCGGCTTCTCACGCTCGATCACCCGCGCGACCATGTTCGCGGTGATCGGCTCGACGTAGGTTGCGTGTGCGAACTCCGGATCGGTCATGATCGTCGCAGGGTTCGAGTTGACGAGGATCACGCGATAGCCGTCGTCCCGCAGCGCGCGGCAGGCTTGCGTGCCCGAATAGTCGAACTCGCACGCCTGCCCGATCACGATCGGTCCCGAGCCGAGGATCAGGATCGAGCGGATGTCGTCCCGGCGCGGCACTTAGCGCCACCCCTGATACAAGCCGCGCTTCATGGCTTCCGCGTACAGCTCACGCGACTCTGCCGGCGTGATCAGACCCATGAGCAAAGCGAAGCGGTTCATCCCTTCGAGAGAAGCGATGAGGCTACGGAGCTTCTCCTCGCCCGGGCGCGTCTCGTGACCTTTCTCGGTCGCGCCGATGCGTGCCTCTGCGGCGAGCTTGTCTTTCATCGCCATCACGCGGTCGAACTCACCGCGCAGGACGTCTACCGCGCTCTTCTTCTTCGCGCGCGGAGGGGCGGGTTGCACGCGCTTTTCGACGCCGAGCGTGCGAAGCGCGTTCGGACGCACGCGCTCGATGTTCGTCCGCACCTTCCGTGGAGCCAGCTTCTTCTTCACGGGCATCAGCGAGCCTCCATCGAAGCCTTGAAATCTTCGAACAGATATGCCGCGTCATGTGGTCCCGGCGACGCTTCCGGGTGGTACTGCACGCTGAATGCCTTGACGTCGGTGCAGCGAAGACCTTCGCATGTGTCGTCGTTCAGGTTGACGTGCGTCATCTCGACGCCGCGCGGGAGGCTCGACGGATCGAC
Source organism: Actinomycetota bacterium (assembly GCA_046263075.1). Classification (GTDB taxonomy): domain Bacteria; phylum Actinomycetota; class AC-67; order AC-67; family AC-67; genus JBHELL01. The sequence continues at coordinate 2,289 of JBHELL010000194.1, forward strand.
CGCGAACCCGTGGTTGTGGCTCGTGATCTGGACGCGACCGTCCCGCAACCGCTTGACCGGCTGGTTGATTCCGCGATGACCGAACTTCATCTTGAACGTGCGCGCGCCGACCGCCAGACCCAGGATCTGATGTCCGAGACAGATCCCGAACACCGGAACCCGTCCGAGCAACGCCTGCGTGCTGGCGATGCCCGCTTTCACGGCGGCAGGATCTCCCGGACCGTTGGACAAGAACACGCCGTGGTAGTTGCCTGCGAGGATCTCAGATGCCGGAGCGCTTGCGGGATACACCGTTACATCGCATCCGGCCTCCCCGAGCATCCGCAGGATGTTGTACTTGATCCCGAAGTCGTACGCTGCGACCTTGAACCGCCCACCCTCGATGCCGCTGACCGACGACGCCTTGTAGATGCTCGGCGTCGTCACCGCATCGACGAGGTTCAGACCGGCCATCTCGGGAGATGCGAGAACCTTCTCGAGAAGCGAGCGTTCGTCGAGGTCTGCCGTCGAGATCGCCGCCCGCATGGCGCCGCGACTGCGGATGTGTCGCGTGAGCCGCCGCGTGTCGATCCCATCGATGCCGACGATCCCCGCTGCGTCGAGGTATGAGTGCAGCGACTCCGTGGCGCGATAGTTGGAGTAGTCGGCGACGGCTTCGCGTACGACGAAACCGGCGACGCGAACGGCGCGCGACTCGTGATCTTCGGGATTGACGCCGTAATTCCCGACATGCGGATAGGTCATCGTGACGATCTGTCCGTGGTACGACGGGTCGGTCAGCACCTCCTGGTACCCCGAGAGCACGGTGTTGAAGACGACCTCCCCCGTCGCCACGGGTGCGCGGGACCCGAACAGCTCACCTTCAAACGTGGTCCCGTCAGCGAGGATGAGGTGACCTTCGGTCACCGTCATCGTTGGGGCTCGCTGTCGATCACGACGGGTTCTCCGCGGAGGATGGTGTGGCGGACGCGGCCGGTGAGCTTGCGGCCGGCGTAGGGC
>JBHELL010000195.1:0-4405 GCA_046263075.1 Actinomycetota bacterium
GGTGAGGGGCAGTACACAACGGGCCGTCTAATCGCGGCGATGCGTGAACTGGCGGGCTTTCGAGGTGCCGCTCAGCTGGCAGGCGCGGTAACCGCGCGGACCGGGATTCAGCTATCAACAAGTGCGATCAGCGGTTACGAACGCGACAGGTTCCAACCTTCGCTAAACACCCTTCGCGCGCTCATCAGCGTCTGTGAGCCGCCACCCTGGATCGTTGACCGCTTGATGTATGTCGCGCTTCCGAGCCCAATTGCTGACCTTCATCTGCAAGCGGAAGAGGCGGTTCGCGAAGGGCTGGTCGCGGAAGGTGGTCGTTCCCTCGATGCAGCGGGACGCGACGCGTGGGTCGCCGATAAGATGCGCGCTGCCAAGAAGCGGCCAGGTAGCTCAGTTGGCAGAGCACGGCACTGAAAATGCCGGTGTCGGCAGTTCGATTCTGCCCCTGGCCACACTGCCGGATGGCGACGGGCACACCAGACCCAGAAAGCCCGAAGACCCGCCGAGGCGGGTCTCAAGGGTTCGCTTCGCTGCTCGACGGCCCGAGCGAGGTGCTGCTCGTCCCCGCTAAGGGAAGTTCCGACCCGTCGAGCGCGCGCCTTCGGCGCACCCGCGGGTGGATCGCCACCCGGTGTTAGCTGTTGCGGGTGGCGACACCCTCGAGCAGGTTCATCACTTCGGACTCCCGGTAGCGGCGGTGGCCGCCAAGGGTCCGGATCGAGCTGAGCTTGCCGGCCTTCGCCCAGCGTGTGACCGTCTTCGGGTCCACGCGGAACAGTGCGGCCACCTCGGCAGGCGTGAGGAGCGTCTCGCCTGAGTTCTGATCACGCTTCATGTGTTCCTCCTTCCGCTTTACGTGTGTGCTGTGAGCTTGCGGTTTTCGTTCTTGTTGCCCTAAGCATCGTCTTCTGTCTCTCGCAGCGACAATGGCCCATCCGGGTCATTTCGGACGGTTCCCCGGGTCATTCACACCTAGCGACTCACCCGGCTCCCGTTGATTCCTTTAGGTGTTTCGTCACCCTCCGTCCTCGGATTTAACCCTCATCCCGAAAAACGACGGCAGACCTCGTTTATGACATGAAATCTTCCTCACCGGGTGAAAAGCCTCGCTTCGGGCGCGCGCGCGCCCAGAACCGCAGGTGAGAGGGGCTGTGGGTACGATTCGGCCGTGACGACATTCGAGAAACTCGGCACCGGATACGAGTCTGTTCTTTTCGGCCACGCTCCAGATGTTGGGCTGCGCACGATCATCGCCGTCTACTCCACCGCGCGCGGGCCGGCGATCGGCGGAACGCGGATCTGGCCGTTCACGTCGGAGGACGACGCGCTCGTCGACGTACTGCGGCTCGCCAAAGCGATGGCGTACAAAGCTGCTGCCGCCGGGTTACAGCTCGGCGGCGGAAAGGCCGTGATCATCGCCGACCCGGCCACGGACAAAACGCCCGCACTGCTGCGCGCGTACGCCGAGCAAGTCAACCGGCTCGGCGGCGCGTACATCACGACCGCCGATGTTGGATCGACCGTTGCCGATCTCGACGAGATCGCGAAGACGACGCGTTTCGTCACCGGCACGTCGGCCGGTTCCGGCGATCCTTCGCCGAACACCGCATTCGGCGTATGGAGCGGGATGCGCGCGGTTGCCGAACGCACCTTCGGCACGCCGAGCCTCGAAGGCCGGCACGTCGTCGTGCAAGGCGTCGGCAAGGTCGGCGCCGGCTTGGCGAGGCTGCTGGCTCGAGAAGGCGCGCGCGTCACGGTTTCCGATGTGCGACGTGACGAGGCCGAAGCGCTCGGGAAGGAAATCGGAGCAGACGTCGTCGAGCCGGAAAAAGCCTTCGCGACCGCCTGCGACGTCCTCGCACCGTGTGCGCTCGGTCCGGTCGTCACCGACGAAACGTTGCCGAGCCTCGATTGCCGCGCGATCGCAGGCGCAGCCAACAACCAACTGCTCACGCCGGTGCACGGCCGCGCGCTGCACGACGCCGGGATCGTGTACGCGCCCGATTACGTGATAAACGCAGGCGGGCTCATCAACGTCGAGGATGAGCTGCACGGCTACAACCCCGAGCGCGCGCGCGCGAAAGCCGGGGCGATCGCCGATACGCTGCGCGAGGTTTTCGATGTCGCCGGGCAGCAAGGGATCCCGCCCGCAGAAGCCGCCGACCACATCGCCGAGCAGCGGATCGCCGCCGCGCGCTGAGCGCGCGCGCGACGCCGGCCGCCCGCATTTACACCGGTTCCGCCCTTCTGCGCCTGCCGGGCTAGATCTCTTTCGCTTCTGATTAGCCCGGCCGGGCTATGAACCGAGGGGGCGAAGCGTACCGACGCGCATTGGGACACACTTCGCCAAGGAGGCTTCGTCGATGCGAGCACTACTTCACGGACGCACCACCCGCGCGGCGATCGCTTCTGGATCGCTCCTCGTCTTCCTCCTCGTCGCGTCTCCCGCGCGCGCAGCGATGTCGAACGTCTCACTCGTCGCGTCGAACAACCAAGTGAGCGCGACCGGCGTCACATACACCTTCGTCTCGCAGGTCGGCGCCGCAGATCTCGGTCTGTCGCTGACGCTTCCGTCGACGGTCACCGGCCTCGCAACCGGCAACGTCACCGTCGAGAAGTCCACGGACGGCTCGACGTGGTCGACGCTGTCGCCCGCGAGCAAGCTCCTGTCGTCCGACGGCCAACGCGTCGCGGTGAACCTCGCGAGCGCGCTCACGTCGGGAAACTACATCCGCACGACGATCACGAACCTCACGAACCCGTCCTCCGCGGGCAACATCACCGCGACCATCGGCGGCGCGCTGACGACGATCTCGCAAGCGGTGCTCGACGTCGCAGCGACGCTGAATGCGTTGCTGGCGGAAACCGCGAACATCGTTCTCGGCATCGTCGCCGTCGCGACGAACGGCATCACCAACAACGTGAGCGTCGCTCCCGCATTGACGTTCTCTCTCGGCTCGGCGAGCCACTCATGGTCGCTCGATCCTGCCGGAACGGCATCGTCGCAATCGGTAACGGATGACCTCACGCTGGCGACGAACGCAGGCTCGTACGTGATCGAAGGGTTCGTTTCCGGCAACCTCATCCGTGTCGGCACGAACGGATCCCAAGCCAGCGACATGATCCCGTACAACGCAGGCTCCGGCGTCCCGCACTTCGGCTACGAGGTGACCGGTCCGTCCGGGGACGGCGTCAACACGGGCACCTTCCACTCCTTCGGCACGAGCGCGGCGAACCTCGTCAACGGCTGGTCGCTTTCCGGCCTCACGAACGGCGAAGTCACGCACGTCGCTTACGACGTCTTGATCGACTACACGAAGTCGCCCGGAACCTATGCCGGCTCGGTCACGTACCTGGTCGTCCCGACGTACTGATGCGGATCATCGACAGGCGGCGCGCGCGCAGCGACGGGAAGCGCGCGCGCACCGCCGTCCCGGTCGCGGTTGTTGCCGGTGTGCTTGCGTCCCTGACGGTGGGGCTCGCGGCGCCGGCAGCTGCCGCACCGGTGAGCCTTTCGGTTTCGAACATGCCCCAGAACGTCATCGTCCGGCCCGGCGCGAGCACCACGGTTTCCTTCACCGTCCGCAACCCGTCATCCGCGGATCAAGCGGTCGAGATCCTCGTCACCGGGCTGTCGGTCGCGAACGGCGTGTACCAGTTCAGCGGCTCGCCGACGCGAGGCTTGACGGTAACCCCGGCACCGTCTCGGTTCTCACTGAAACCGCGCGCGGCGCAGGACCTCATGATCACGCTCGCGGCCGGGCGTTCCGTCGAGCCGGGCGGGCTGTATGCCGGCGTGATCGTCAAGGGAACGCCGCCGGCGCAACCGGGGCAGGGACCGGTTATCGGCGAGATCGGCGTCCCGCTCATCGCGCGCGCGGCGGGCTCGGCGATCGAGACCGGCCGCATCGAATCATTCACGTACAAGGACGGCACGTTCACGATCGGGTTCCGCAACACCGGCAACGTTCACTACGACGCGAGCGGCGCGATCACGTTGTCGGCGAACGGCAGGGGGCTCGGCACCTTGAACGTGGCCGGCGCGCTCGTCCTGCCGTCGACCGTTCGCACGTACAGCGCGCGCTGGGACGGCGCGTTGCAGAAGGGCGCTGTGCGCGCGCGTCTCGTGATGCGATGGGACGGACACAGCGCGGCGCGCGACCTGAACTTCACGATCGCGCCTCCGGCCGCCGCACCACGAGCGGACGAGCCGGCGAAGAGTGAAGGCGGCGCGCGCGAGTGGCCGTGGTTCCTGTTCCTGCTCGCGATCCCGATCTTCGTACTCTGGAAGCGTCGCCGCGACCGCGACGACGACGAGCCCGTGCAGCCGGCCGAACAGATCGTGGCGACGGTCGCCGGCGGGACCACAGCAGGTGTCGCCGTCGTTCCGTGGCGGGTAGGCTACGCG
>JBHELL010000196.1:0-6154 GCA_046263075.1 Actinomycetota bacterium
TTCTGGGCGGCGTGGTGCGGTCCGTGCCGGACGCTTTCCCCGATCCTCGAGAGGCTCGCCGAAGCATCGGACGGCGGATGGGTGCTCGCGAAGATAGACGTCGATTCCGAACAGAACCTCGCCGCAGCGTTCGGTGTGCAAGGCATCCCTGCCGTGCACGCGTTCAAGGACGGTCGCGAGGTCGACCGCTTCGTCGGCGCGTTGCCCGAGCCACAGGTGCGCGCGTGGCTCCAGCGGCTCGGACCATCCGTTGCCGATCTTGCCGTTCAAGAAGGCGAGGCGGCCGAGGCGCGCGGTGACCGGGGCGCGGCGCTGGCGGCGTACAAGCGCGCGCTGGCCGAAGAGCCGGCACGCGCGGATGCGCGCGCAGCCGTGGCGCGGCTCGAGCTGGACGAGCGCGTCGAGCACGAGCGAACGAGCGACGATCCGCTGGCGCGCGCAGATCTCGCCTTCGCGCGCGGCGACGTCGAGCAGGCCGCGAAGATCCTGATCGAGATCATCCGCTCCGGCGAGAAGGAGCCTGCACGCGCACGGCTGCTCGAGCTGCTCGAGACCCTCCCCCCGGATGACCCGCGCGCGCTGAAGGCTCGGAGGGATCTCGCGGCGGCGCTGTTCTAGACGGTCGACGGCGACGGCCACGCGCGCGCGCGCTCGTACGCCGTGATCTCGTCTTCGTGTTGCAACGTGAGTGCGATCTCGTCGAGCCCCTCAACGAGCCGCCGCTTCACGTCGGCGTCGATCTCGAACGGTTCGGTGCGTCCGCCGAAGCCGACCGTTTGGGCCGGAAGATCGACGCGCGCCGACCCAGCCGCCATGAGCGCGCGCACAGCGTCCTCAGAAAGCACGAGGGGGAGCAGGCCGTTCTTCGTGCAATTCGCATAGAAGATGTCGCTGAAGCTCGGCGCCACGACCGCGCGGAAGCCGAACTGCTGGATCGCCCAGACGGCGTGCTCTCGCGACGAGCCGCATCCGAAGTTCCGTCCGGCGACCAGGATCGGCGCCGGGGTCAATGAGATCTCACCGGAGCGCATCCAATCGAAGAACAAGAACTCGGCGTAGCCGGTGCGTTCGATCCGCTTCAAGAACTGCTTCGGGATGATCTGATCCGTGTCGACGTCGGTGCGGTCGAGGACGCTGACCGGACCCTCGATGATGCGGACCGGGTCCATCAGCTCCACCTCCGGATGTCGACGAACCGGCCTTCGACGGCCGCGGCGGCCGCCATCTCGGGCGACACGAGGTGCGTCCGCCCGCCCGCGCCTTGGCGCCCTTCGAAATTGCGATTGGACGTCGATGCGCATCGTTCGTGTGGCGCGAGCGTGTCCGGGTTCATGCCGAGACACATCGAACAACCTGCGTCGCGCCATTCGAATCCCGCGGCCGTGAATATCTTGTCGAGCCCTTCACGCTCGGCCGCCGACTTCACCTGTACCGACCCCGGCACGACCATCGCGCGCACGCCGGCGGCCACGCGGCGGCCGTCGACGACACGCGCGGCGGCGCGCAAGTCTTCGATGCGCGAGTTCGTGCACGACCCGATGAACACACGGTCGATGCCGACGTCGCCGATCCGTGTTCCCGGCGCGAGGCCCATGTACGCCAGCGCGCGCGCCGTCGCGTCGTCGGCCGCGTCGGGAACGCGCCCCGTCACTTCGACGACCTGCGCGGGGTTCGTGCCCCAGGTGACCATCGGGGCGAGCGCCGACGCGTCCACCCCGTGCTCGGCGTCGAAGCGCGCGCCGGCGTCCGTCGGCAGCGCGCGCCACCGTTCGACCGCGGCGGCGAAGTCCTGCGGCGCCGCGGGTCGTCCTTCGACGTACGCGAACGTCGTGTCGTCGGGCGCGACCATCCCCGCGCGCCCGCCCCCTTCGATCGTCATGTTGCAGATCGTCATCCGGTTCTCCATCGAGAGACGCTCGATCGCCGGGCCCCCGTACTCCACCGCGTATCCGACCATCCCGGTCGTGCCGAGCCGTCCGATCGTCGCGAGGATCATGTCTTTCGCCGTCACACCGAACCCGAGCGCCCCGTCGTACGTGATCCGCATCGTCTTCGGCTTCTTCTGCACGAGGGTCTGCGTCGCGAGCACGTGCTCGACCTCGCTCGTCCCGATGCCGAACGCCAGCGCCCCGAACGCGCCGTGCGTGGACGTGTGACTGTCGCCGCACACGATCGTCATCCCCGGCTGCGTGAGCCCGAGCTCCGGCCCGATCACGTGCACGATCCCGCGCTTGTCCGAGCCGAGTGAATAGATCGGGATCCCGAACTCGGCGCAGTTCCGCTCGAGCGTCTCGACCTGCCGGCGAGATAGCGCGTCCTGTATCAGCCGAGCCGCGCGCGTCCCGTCGGTCGGAACGTTGTGGTCGGCCGTCGCGACTGTCTTGTCGGGGCGACGCACCGGTCGGCCCGACATCCGCAGCCCGTCGAACGCCTGGGGCGACGTCACTTCGTGCACGAGGTGCAGGTCGATGTAGAGCAGGTCGCCGCGCACCGCATGCGCGTCCCAGATCTTCTCGAACAGCGTCTTCATGCGTTCCTCAATCCTGCGGTCACGACCGCGATGAACGTCGTCTCCGCGGCCGTCGGGTTCTCGAAATGATGCGGCAGATCGGCGTCGAACGTGACGGCATCTCCGTCGTCGAGCTCGTGTCGCGCCCCGTCGATCACGATGACGAGCGCCCCCGATTGCACGATCACCGTTTCGCGGCTTCCCGGCGCATGCAGCGTCGGAGAGCCGGCGCCGCCCGTGCGCGCGCGTGTCTTCAGCCGGTGCACCGTGACCGACGCGCGCTGCCCGGGGAGGTCCGGCGTCGCGTACTCGATGCGATGGCCGTTGCGGCGGACGGCTCGGCGTTCGGATCGCCGGACGATGGTTACGTGCGCAGCTTCGTCGAGCCGCAGCAGCTGGCTCAGCGACATCTCGAGCCCGCCGGCGATCTTCGTGGCAACGGCAAGGGTAGGGGAGGTGTCGCCCCGCTCGACCTGTGACAGCATCGGTGCGCTGACGCTCGCGCGCCCGGCGAGATCGCGCAGCGAGAGCCCGCGCGCTTCACGCAGCGCGCGGATCCGTGGGCCGACGTGGGTCGCCGTGGTCATCTAGAGCGTGTACGTTATCACGAACATCTGTATGTCAGCATCGGCCGGTAGGATTCCCGCTCCGGCGGAGGAGGATGCATGCGGCTCGACGACCTGACGTTCCAGGACTACGTAGCGCTGTACGAGCAGGCGGTGTCGTCTATCGACGAGCTGTGCTCGGAGCTCGACGCCGGGGATTGGGACAAGCCCACCGACTGCCCCGGATGGTCCGTCAAGGACCACCTGTCCCACGTCGCGTCGTACGAGTCTTTCGCGACCGGACGAGCCCCGAAAGCGACGGCGGACATCTCCCACCTGTCGCACCTCAAACCCGGCGACGCCGTCGCCGAAGCGAACGAGCGCGAGATCGAAGCGCGCCGCGCGCGCACGCCGGAAGCGATCCTTTCGGAGTTCCGCGATGCGGCGGGCGCCCGCCTGAAGCACCTGACGTCGCTCTCCGGCGACGCCGTCGATACAGACATCTCCGCGTGGCCCTGGGGCGAGTCGCCGACGAAGAACATGATGCCGATCCGCGTCCTCGACCTGTACTACCACGAGCAAGACATGCGTCGAGCCGCCGGCCGCCCCGGCCATATGCGCGGCGACGTCGCGCGCTATTCGTTCGAACGCATGGCGAAGATCGCGCTGCCTCGCGTCTTCGTGAAGCTCGCCGAGGCGCCCGAAGGCTCGACTATCGTATGGGACGTGCCTGAGCCCGGACGGCTCTTCGCGATCGCATCGCGCGACGGTCGCGGTGATGCGGTCGACGCCCCGGCAGACCCGACCGTGCGATTCACATCGGATCTGGAAACGTTCCTGTGCTTGTTCGGGGGTCGCGTATCGCCGAGCCGCGCGCAGGACGAAGGGCGGCTGAAGGTCGCCGGCGACCGCGCGCTGGCGCAGAAGATCCTCGACAACATCACCGTCGTTCCGTGACCTACCGCATCGGCGTCATCGCCGGAGATGGCATCGGGCCCGAAGTCGTCGCGCAAGGCGTGAAAGCGCTCGACGCAACGGGGGTCGAGCACGAACGCATCGACCTGGACCTCGGCGCCGCGCGCTATCTGCGGACCCGCGAGACGCTGCCCGACGACGCGCTCGACGAGATGCGCGCGCTCGACGTTGTTCTCCTCGGCGCGGTCGGTGATCCCCGGGTGCCGCCCGGAGTGCTGGAGCGCGATCTGTTGCTCCGGCTGCGTTTCGAGCTCGACCTGTACGTGAACCTGCGGCCGGTGAAACTCCCGGACGGGATCCCGTCCCCGCTCGCCGGGAAAGGATCGGACGATATCGATCTCGTCGTCGTACGCGAGAACACCGAGGGCCTGTACGCAGGTGCCGGGGGGATCCAGGCGAGAGGAACCGCGCGCGAGGTGGCGACGCAGGAGTCGATCAACACACGCGCCGGTGTCGACCGGTTGCTCGAGTACGCCTTCGAGCTCGCCGAGCGGCGCGTGCGCAAGAAGCTCACGCTCGTGCACAAGACGAACGTCCTCACCAACGCGGGGTCGCTGTGGGCGCGCGCGTTCGAGGACATAGGCGAGAACTACCCCGACGTCGAGCGCGATTACGTGCACGTGGACGCCGCGTGCATGTATCTCGTGACCCAGCCCGAGCGCTTCGACGTCATCGCGACCGACAACATGTTCGGCGACATCCTCACCGATATCGGTGCGGCGATCGCCGGGGGGATCGGGCTCGCCGCGAGCGGCAACATCAACCCGCCGCGGCGCGCGCCGAGCATCTTCGAGCCCGTCCACGGCTCGGCGCCAGATATCGCAAACAAGGGGTGGGCCAATCCGGTGGCCTGTATCCTTTCGGTGGCGATGTTGCTCGATCATCTGGGTGAATCGGACGCAGCGAAGCGCGTCGAACGCGCAGCGCTCGGGGCGCTCGGACGTCTGAAGGCAACTGCCGGACCCGACATGGGGTATTCCACCGCCGACATCGGCGACATGGTCGCCGAAGCGATCTGAGGAGCGAGCATGCCGATCACCGCGAGCGACAAGATCTGGATGGACGGCGAGCTCGTCCCGTGGGCCGACGCGAAGATCCACGTTCTCACGCATTCGCTGCACTACGGGAGCGGTGTGTTCGAGGGCATCCGTGCCTACGCCACGAAGAAGGGCACGGCCGTCTTCCGGCTCACCGACCACATCCGCAGGATGTACAACTCAGCGAAGATCTACACGATCGAGATCCCGTACGCGCCCGAAACCTTGATCGACGCGTGCAAGGAAACCGTGCGCGTCAACGGGCTCCCAGAGTGCTACGTGCGTCCGCTCGTGTTCCTCGGCTATGGCGAGATGGGCGTGAACCCGTTGCCGTGTCCGGTGAGCGTGGCCGTCGCCGTGTGGCCGTGGGGCGCGTACCTCGGCGAGGAAGGTTTGCGCCACGGCGTGCGTATGAAGATCTCGTCGTGGCGCCGTCACGATCCGAACATCATCCCGCCGTCTGCCAAGGGAACGGGGCAGTACATCAACGCCCAGCTCGCGAAGGTCGAAGCGATCAAGGCCGGCTACGACGAAGCGATCATGCTGAACCCGCAGGGGTACGTCTCCGAAGCGAGCGGTGAGAACATCTTCATCGTCCGGGAGGGCGACCTCATCACGCCGCCGCAGTCCGCCGGCGCGCTGATCGGGATCACCCGCGACTCGATCATGCGGATCGCGCGCGATCTCGGGATCGGGGTCTATGAAGCGGACCTGCAGCGGACGGATCTCTATACGGCCGACGAGGTCTTCGTCTGCGGAACCGCGGCAGAGGTCACGCCCGTCCGCGAGATCGACGACCGCGCGATCGGCGAGCCCGGCCCTCTGACCAAGAAGATCCAAGAGGTCTTCCAGGCTGCCGTGCACGGCGAGGTCGACCGCTACGCCGATTGGCTCGAGCACGTGTGAGCAGCGTCACCCTTTACGACACCACCCTTCGCGACGGCGCACAGCGCGAAGGTTTGTCGTTGACCGTAGACGACAAGCTCAAGATCGCGCAGTGGCTCGACGATCTCGGCGTTCAGTACATCGAAGGTGGCTGGCCAGGATCGAACCCGAAGGACATCGAGTTCTTCCAGCGCGTAAAGGAG
>JBHELL010000197.1:0-8448 GCA_046263075.1 Actinomycetota bacterium
GGGATCACCTTTCCTGAAGTGTTTGCGCGCTCTTGGCCCTTCTCCGCAAGACCAGAGTTCCAATCACAGCGAGCGGCACGAGCGCAATGAGCCATATGGCCGGGCTCGTACCCGAGCCACCCCGAGTCCAAGTGCGCGAAGGTCTGTAAGCATGCGAGCGGAGGAGTCCGCGCCGAAGGCGTAACGGTCGCAGGGTGAGTAGAGGAAGAAGCCGAACCCCTTCGGAATGCGTTCGGTCAGAATATAGAAGGGCCGACCAGGGTGAACACGCGCGTAATCGGGATGCAACACAAGGACGGCTTGCTCGCCACCATGTCCGGCGAGGAATTCTTTCGCGCGCAGCTCGTACGTGCCAGAGGGTGCGAAATCGTTCGGGGTGTCTGAGATCTCGATCGTCCTAGGGCCAATCCCTTCAGATACTTGCGAACGTGCAGCCTGAACGAGTAGAGGTAGCCCGGACTGACCATCCTTGGGACCTCAGGGTCCACGACCCCCCAAACGACCGCATATGCGTCCCGCACCTCGGTGCGCAAACTGTGCTCGGTTGGGTTGACTTGGGGCATCCCACCTCGGGAATCGCAGGTCTGTCCCGCGGCGTCTCCGGCGGAGAACAAGACTCCGACGCAGAGCATCAGGACTATCAACCTGGCCCGATCTTTCGAGCTTTCCGTCTGCGTCACACGGGGTTCCGATGCATGCGTGGCTGGCTAGGTAGTCGGTATGCCGGCCGGATAGAAGCCTACGTCATCCCAGTCCACATGGCGATCAGCTGAATCCGAGAACATCCGCAACTCGAAGCTCACCCGCGCCGCACCTGCGGGCGCCGGCTGCGCGGTCTGAAAGTCCATTGATCGGCTCAATGAGACCGAAACCCTCCCGCACCAGCGTCTTCATGAAGACTTCGACGAACGCGCGCGCGCGCGCGGACAGACTGGGGAGCAGACCCTCATTGCGACGGCGGGGTGAAGACCTGCACCTCGGAGGACGCCGGCAACGTCTCGAACACGGCCACGCCGTAATCGCTCAGATCGATCTGCATATCCATCGTCGCGGCCGTGCCGCTCGAGCTCAACTTCCACGAGAAGGACTCACGACGCACGAGCTTGTCGTCACCGATCCACACCTTCACCGGAAGAGTCGACCCATTCGCGGTCTTGAACTGCTCGATGAGCTTCTTCGTCGATTCCGGATAGTTCGCCGCCGCCTTGTTCAAGTCGATGTCGGCGTCGTATTCCGTCGTCGTGACGCCGTCGAGTCGGAGCGTCCCGGCGGAATGGACGTTGGAGGAAACGCTACTCAGCATGTCGAGGAACGCCGTCGGATCGCTTGTCGACGAGCTGCCGAAGGGATTCGCCCCACCGGCAACCTTGCTGAGATCCATCTTGATCCACGGCTTGTTGAACTGGGACCCGGCCTGCGCGCGCAGGGCGGCAGGCAGCTTCATGTAAATCGTCGTCCCGCTGAAGATCAGCTCCATCTTGAGGTTGCCGACCTGCGGCAGGCCGCTCATCGTCATCGTGATCGATCCGAACCGATCCTTGAAGTTCGTGAGCCCGGAGCCCGAGATGTTGAGGCTCTGACCTTGCGCCGACACGGTGCCGGTCATCGAGAGCCTCGCCGTACCTACGGACTCCGCGCGCGCGCGGAAACCCGCGATCAAGGAAACAGGGTCTTGCTGCTGCTTCTGTGCGTTCGGTTGGGAATTCGCGCACGCAGTGGATGCCACCAGCGCGATAGCAAGGACGATCAGATACCTACGCATGTTCCCCCCCAAGATCGATGGCGGGGAGGATAGCAGCGTCAGCTCGTTCGGAAGTACTGGAACACCTGCGCGAACAGGTTCTTCGCATCCTCCGGCAGATCCACCGGGCCACCGAGCAGCTTCGTCGCGAGATAGATGATCGCGCCGCGCTCCACCTGGCGCGCGACCATCATCGCGCTCGCGAGATCGCGTCCCACGGTCACCATCCCGTGCGACGCCAGGAACACCGCGTTCGCCGTCTCCCCCATCGCCTTCGCCGCGTGCTCCGCGATGTCCGGGGTTCCGCTGATCGCATAGTCGGCGACGCGCACTTCGTCGCCGACGTAGACGCCGAATTCGTCGAGGAAGCTCGGCAACGGAACGCGCGCCGCCGCGAACGCGCTGCCGGTCGTCGGATGCGCGTGGATCACCGCCTGGACGTCCTCGCGCGCGCGATACATCGCGAGGTGCACCTTGTGCTCGACGCTCGGTGCCTTCCCCGCCTCGCCCTCGTCGGCGAGCACGTTCCCGTCCAGGTCCATCAAGCACGTGTCTTCGACCTTGATCTCTTTGTTCGGGATCGTGCTCGGCGTGATGACGGCGCCGTCGTCGACGCGATGGCTGACGTTTCCGGACGTGCCGATCGTGAGCCCGCGCTCTTCCATCTCGATCGCGGCTCGGATGATCGCCTCGCGTTCCTCGACGTATCTCATCGCATCAGGTCGCTCATGCGCGTCGCGCGCTCGTCGAGCATCTGCGCGCGCTCGCGCCACGTCGCGTAGTGCGCAGGGTAACCGTCGTCATCGTTCGGGTCGACTGTCCGGCCACGATCGCGCATCGCGACGACCGATTCGTGCAAGCCGCCGTGGTGGCTCGACGCCGCGACGATCGCCGCGCCCAGCGCCGACGACGCCAGTTCGGTCGCAACCGTCACGCGGCGCTTCGACGCGCCGGCCAGCGCGCGCGCGAACACCCGAGATCGCGCGACGCCGCCGGCGACGGCGATCGACGACGGCTCGCCGCCGATGCCGTCCAGCACGTCGAGCCCCGCGCGCGCGCCGAACGCGAGTCCTTCGAACAGCGCGCGCGCGACGTCCTCGCGCGGGCGTCCGAGGGCGAGCACCGGCGCCGGGAACAACAGTCCGCCCATCCGTAGAAGCGTGAAGTCGGACACGTTGCTCGGGTACGGGTCGACGAACACCACGCCGCCCGCACCGGCGATCCCCGCCTCCGCCGTCGACGCCAGCTCGTCGACGGAGGTTGCGAGCGTGCGCGCGTACCACTCGACGGCAGACCCGGCTTCGCCGCAGTGCGCTTCGAAGACCCGGAGCCCGGCGAGGTGGTGCGGCGACAACCACGTCGCGCGCGTGGGATCCCGACCCGCCGCGCCGACGACGCGCGAGCAGATCATCGTGGTGCCGGCGACGACGAACTCTTCGCCTGTTTGCGTGACGCCGAGCGCGAGCGCGGCGCAGCCGGAATCGGTTCCCGCCGGAACGACGTCGGTGCCGGCATCGGTCTTCCCTGCGGCAGTTCCCACGTCCAGCACCGGAGGGAGCGCGTGCATCGGGACGTCCATCGCGCGGCACAACTCCGCGCTCCACGACAGGGCTGCGACGTCGAAGACGCCCATCTCGGCGGCATGCGTGTTCTCGGTCGCGGCCGACCCCGTCAACCGATAGGTCAGCCAGTCGCCGAGCGACAGCGCCATCGCGACGGTCTCTCCACGGTTCTCGCGGAACCACGCGAGGCGTGCCGGAAGATAGAGCAGCATCGGCAGCCGGCCGGCGACGCGGTGCACCGCCTCCCCGTGGCGCCGCTCGAGTCCGACGCCCTGCATCGCCGCGCGCCCGTCGGAATTCGGGCTGACGTGCAGCTCGCGCCCGTCTTCTCCGAGCAACACCACGCCGGTGCGCTGCGACGTGACGCCGATCGCCTCGATGGCTCGACCGGCCATCGCTTCGTCCATCGCCTCGCGCGCCGCGCGCAGCGCGGTCTCGGGCGGCAGCGTCGGCCATCCGGTGTCGTCGGCCTCGTAGGCCCACGCGCGCGCACCGTAGCCCTGCCGCGCGCCGCGCTCGTCGACGACGAGGCAGCGCGCGCCGCCCGTGCCGAGATCGACGCCTGCGAAAAGCGTCACGAGGTAACGGCGGTCGCCGGCGTCTTGCCGGAAAGGGCCGCGGCGAGCCCGTCGGCGATCGTGGTCGTGTGATGCTCGATCGTTTCGATCGTCGAGCCGCCGATGTGCGGCGTCAGCACCACGTTCGGCATCCCGACGAGCGGATGATCGGCCGGCAAGAACTCGTTGTGGAAGTGGTCGAGCCCGGCGCCCGCCAACCGTCCGGTCCGCAAGGCGCCGAGCAACGCGTCTTCGTCGACAACCTCGTAGCGCGCGGTGTTGATGAGGATCGCGCCGGGGCGCGCGCACGAGAGCTCAGGGGCGCCGATCATCCCCACGGTGGACGGGTTCTTCGGGACGTGGACGCTGATCACATCTGAAGCTGCAATGACGTCTCCAAGGGCGGTCATGGCTAGAACGCCGCCCGACCGCATCTCTTCGGCGGAGACGAACGGATCGTACGCATTTACCGACTTCGCAAGGGACCGAGCTTTGTTCGCCACTTCCCTCGCTACAGCGCCGAACCCGACGAGGCCGACGTCGAGGCTCGATAGTTCGCGGCCCATGTACCGCTGCTGCGCGATCTTGCCGTCGACGACCCAGCGCGCTGCGCGGATGTCCGCATCGGCCGCGACTATCGAACGCAAGACGGCGTACATCAGCCCGATCGCGAGCTCGGATACCGCGCTTGCGTTGCGGCCCGGGGTGCGGACGACGGTGATGCCCTGCTTCGACGCAGCCGCGATGTCGACGTTGACCGGATCGCCGCGACACACGCCGATGAACCGCAGGCTCGACCCGTCGATCACGTCGGCGCCGACGTGGTCGGCCTCGACGATCAATACGTCCACGCCGTCGAGCCGCGCGCGCAGCTCGTCCGCCGAATGCAGCTTGACCGGTACATGCGCGCTCCACGGGTCGATCTCGAGATCACCCAGCGCGCGCAGCCGCTCGACACCCGGTCCTGCGAGTGGTGCGAGCGACAGGATGCGCACTACTTCGTCCAGGACTTCCTGGGCTTGTCCGGGCGATACCACGGGATGAGCTTGCGGTTCTCCATGTCGCGTCCGGATTCGTAGCGTTTCTCGTTCACGTCCATCAGCTCTTCGTGACGGCTCTCGTGCTCCCAGGCCTTCATCTGCTCGTACGACTCCCACTCGCTGATCACGAACCAGCGGCCGTCGACGTGCGAGCGCCCGTAATGTGCCCAGAGATATCCCGGTTGTTTCTTCGCGAGCTCGTACAGCTCGTCCATGTCGGCTTCGAAGGCTTGCTGATCGTTCTCGTTGACGAAGAACTGCAGAACCGACACCCACGTCGTGTTGTACGGGTATCCCTTTTCGTCGAGCGGTGGCAGCGTCTGGGGCACGTCGGTCATGGGTTCCCTCCTGAGTCGGCGAGCCGACGATAACAGCGGCGCGCGCGCGCCTCCAACACCGCGCGATGCTGTTTCCGCGCGCGCGCCGCCGCGTTTAGGCTGCGGCCATGCGTGACCAGGTGGCGATCGCCGGCATCGGCCACACCGAGTTCTCGAAGAACATCGGGCGTCCCGAGCGCACCATCGCGCTCGAAGCCATCAACGCCGCGCTCGACGACGCCGGCATCGCGCCGCACGAGGTGGACGGGCTGGTGAAGTTCTCGCTCGAGAACACGATGGAGGTCGAGATCGCGCGCAACCTCGGGATCCCGAACCTGCGATTCTTCGCCGAGGTGGCATACGGAGGCGGCGCCGGATGCGGCGCCGTCGGGCACGCTGCGATGGCGATCGCATCCGGTCAAGCTGACGTCGTCGTCGTCTGGCGCGCGCGCAACCGCGGCTCGGGAGGCCGTCCGTGGGCGAGCAAACCGAACCGGATGGCCGGCGACTTCCAGTGGTCGCATCCGTGGGGTCTGTCGCGCCCCGTCGATCAGATCGCGATGCTGACGCAGCGGCACATGCACGAGTACGGCTCGACGGATGAGCACCTGTGCGCGGTGGCGATGGCGCAACGGGAGCATGCGATGAACAACCCGTACGCGACGATGCGCGCGCCGATGAGTCGCGAGGACTACATGGCGTCGCGGTTCATCAGTGAGCCGCTCCGGCTGTTCGATTGCTGTCTCGAATCAGACGGCGCGCTCGCCGTTGTGTTGACGAGCGCCGAGCGCGCGCGATCACTTCGGAAGCCGCCGGTGCTGATCTCGGGGTACTCACAGGGTGTCGGTCCCGACCACTACGTGATGTGGAACTACTTCACGCGCGACCCCCTCGACTCACCCGGTCATTACGCCGCACAAGACCTGTGGCGGAACGCCGGCATCGGCCCGAACGAGATCGACGTCGTTCAGCTCTACGACGCGTTCAGCCCGCTCGTCGTCATCTCGCTCGAGGCGTATGGGTTCTGCAAGCCCGGCGAAGGCGGACCGTTCGCGGCCGACGGCAACCTGCGCGCGCGCGGAGGATCGTTGCCCTGCAACACGAGTGGCGCAGGGCTCAGCGAAGCGTACGTGCACGGCATGAACCTGATCGTCGAAGGGGTGCGCCAGCTTCGCGGTGAGAGCAGCAATCAGGTCGATGCGGAAACCTGCATGGTGTCGAGCGGCAACGGCGTTCCGACATCCGCGCTGGTGCTGAGGAAACCATGAGGCCGCTGCCCGAGCCCGACGACCAGAGCGCGCCGTTCTGGGACGCCGCGGCGCGCGGACGGCTCGTCATCCAGGCGTGCGCAGCATGCACCGCCGTGCGTCATCCGCCGCAGCCGATGTGTCCTCGGTGCCGGTCGTTCGATACCGGGTGGGTTCAGGCGTCCGGACGAGGACGCGTCTGGTCCTGGATCGTCTGCCACCCGCCCGTCCTCCCCGCTTTTGAGGATAAGGTCCCGTACAACGTCGTCGTCGTCGAGCTCGAGGAAGGGGTGCGGATGATCGGCAACCTTCTCGACGTGCCGAACGACGAGATCGAGGAAGGGCTCGACGTCGTCGTCGAGTTCGAAGACGCCGGAGAGGGTGTGGTCTTGCCCCAATGGAAGCGCGCGTGATCCCAGATAAAGCAGCGACCGACCTCACGCTCTTCTTCCACCCACGAACCATCGCCGTCGTAGGCGCGACGGACAACCCGACGCACGCGAACAATGCGCTGTTCAAGAAGGTGATCGCGCGCGCGGACGCGGAGAAGTCGACGGTGTGGGCGGTGAACCCACGCGAAGGCCTCACGGAGATCGAAGGCAAGCCGTGCGTCGCGACGATCGCCGATGTACCGGACGAGCTCGATCTCGTCGTGCTGATGGTGAACAAGGAACGGATCGTGCAGATGATGCACGACACGGTTGCGCGCAAACCGAAGTTCGTGATCGTGTTCACCGCAGGCTTCCGCGAGACGGGCAAACCCGAAGACGCGGCCCTAGAAGAAGAGATCGCTGCGATCGCGCGCGACGCCGGCGTGCGGTTGTTCGGGCCGAACACGAACGTCAACGCCCTCGAGCTCTTCCCGCCCCACAACGGCCCGAAGCTCGCGCTCGTCACGCAATCCGGCCACCAAGGCCGTCCGATCGCAGACGGCGTGCACCTCGGCATCGGCGTGCAGGCGTGGGTGCCGACCGGCAACGAAGCAGACCTCGAAGCCGCAGACTTCATCGACCACTTCGTCGACGATCCAGAGGTCGGCGTCATCGCGGCATATATCGAAGGCTTCAAGTCGATCGACAAGCTCCGCGTCGCCGCCGAGCGTGCTGCGCGCGCCGGCAAGCCGATCGTGCTCGTCAAGATCGGCCGGACCGAAGAAGGCGCGCGTATGGCTGCCTCGCATACCGGGCACCTCACCGGCGCCGACGAGATACACGACGCATTCTTCCGCCAGTACGGCATCATCCGCGTCGACGACCTCGACGAGCTGCTCGACACGGCTGCGCTCTTCACGCGTCTGCCGAAGGCTCCCGGCGACGGCGTGTGCATCTACGCGATCTCCGGAGGAACGTCGACGCACATGGCGGACCTGTCGGCGGCCGGCGGGTTGCGCATCCCCCGCATGACCGAGGAAACGCAGCAGAAGCTGCGCGATCTCGGTATCCCCGACTACCTCACGGTCGCGAACCCGGTCGACAACGGCGCGCAGCCAGTTCGCAAGCCGGGCGTCAATCGCGCGCTGATCGAGGCGTGCCTCGACGATCCGAACATCGACATCTTGGTCTGCCCCGTCACCGGCGTTCTTCCTTCGATGTCGACGATCGTGACGAACGACATCGTGGACGCGTACCGCTCGGCGAAGAAACCCGTGATAACGATCTGGGGCTCTCCCCTGCAAGACGAGGGATACCGCATCCTCGTCGAGGGCGGCGTCCCGATGTTCCGTTCGTTCAGGTCCGGTGTTGCCGGCATCAAGCGCTACATCGATTACCGGCGGTTCCAGGAATCGTTCGAGCCGTCGCCGGTCTCAGAACCGCACATCCCGACGGGGCTGGAGACGATGCTCCACGGCAGCGGCGCGCTGTCCGAGAAAGATTCGGCGACCGTCGCAGCACATTGGGGCGTGCCGTTCCCGATGACGGCGTTGTGCGCCACCGAAGAGCAAGCGGCCGCTGCCGCCGGACGCATCGCAGGGCCGGTGGTGATG
>JBHELL010000198.1:0-6731 GCA_046263075.1 Actinomycetota bacterium
GGCGGTCCACGCCGGCAATCGCAAGACAGTCTGCTTGCTCCAGAGAACAGGATTCGTTTCACGGGCCAACTGCTCGACACCGAGACGAACCTGTATGACTTGCGGGCGCGGCAGTATGACTTTGGCTCAGGACGATTCTTGTCGACGGATCCTCTGACCAGAACTGTGGGGAATCCTTACGTTACGGCATACGGCTACGTCGACGCTCGACCAACATTTGAAAGCGATCCCTCAGGTTTACGTGGGGAAGCGCCGGGCCATTCGCTACTGCCGGCTGTTCCGTACGTCGGGGTCACGGCGGACACGACAGCCCTCGAAACCGCAGAAGGTGCTTGCGAACTAGCTGGCGTTGCTTGCGGAGTAGCAGCAGGTGTCACCGCCGCAGGCGCGTTACTTGGAGTAGGGGTTTACGAAATAGATCCGTTCAACAAGGAGCTCGAGAACTTCGGAGCTGATCTATACGGTTGGCTCGCGGGACAAGATCAGCGTGAACCCGAGCGGCTGTTGTGGCGCGCCGGAGCCAACACAGCGGCGAATTTCACTCCTCGGCCGGAGCAAGATGTCGAAGGATGGCCTCTCAACGGACTGTCTGTGTTCAATTCCAGAGAGGCGGCCTGCAAGCGATCGCCTAATTCGAACCGGGCTCAGGGGCTCGCCCCCAGCTTGCTTAGAAAGATTCCAGGGCTCATCGTGGTTCCGGATCCCGCAGAGCCCGGTCACTTCTTCTTGGCTGGGGCCCTACTTCCCATTCACGCAGCTTGGGCAGCCACGCGAAATGCGGTCTTACAGGGCGCCATACCGAACCCCCTGACCACCGCGGTTCAATTCACCCGGATCGATGAAGCACCCTGCTAACGGTCGCTTCGATGGACTCGAATCGCGCGAAGGGGGAAGCTCAGTCACTCATTGACCGGGCCAGTCGTCGCATCCAAGAGCGCTTTCCTGACATCAAGGTTCACGTCAGGGAAGGGAGGAGCATCGCGACGCTCTTCAGCATCCAAGCCATATTCACTTTCGCTCGGAACCCCGACGCGGAGGATCTGGTCGCTTCAATTGAACTGTGGAGCGACGAACAGATACGACTCTTGCCTGAACGGCTGCTCTTAGAACATCCTCCTTTCAGGAAGCTCGTGTTTCTCATAGAAGACAGTCTTGGAAATGATCTGCTGCGCATAGAAGAGCAAGATTCAGCTACAGTCGAAGGTCGAACGGAAATGGACTTGGACCGGTTCGTTGATCGGGTAACTGAGTACCTTTCGGGCGATCTCTTAGACCTGTTTCAGCACCTGGAGTTCGCTAGAATCCTGAACGAAGAGTGAATTGCTGTTCGCTCCTTGACCAGCCTGCTTCGCGCGGCATCCTTCACGTATTCCGTGCACGATAGCCCTCACGACGCATCTTGGAATGCCGGGTGCCGAGCGCGAAGACTTCTGCCACTAACGTGGGAGGGTTTTTCGTATACTGTCCAGTTGGGAGCACGAACAGCATCGGTGAAAGCTTCCGGCAGCGATTGCGCCGTGTCGGACGTAACCGTGGCCTTGCAGCGGTGTCGCGTTCTTTGAAGACGTACTCACCTCCGTTTATCTCGCCCCCGACCAAACCTTCGCGCAGGTTTTTGGCGTGGTGGGAGGCGCGCCCTACGAGGTCGACCTGCCTGATCCTGTGGTGGGCGAGGGCTCCGTCAGCACTTCCAGACAAGAGGGGTCAGGCACAACCGTCCGGGAAGCAGCTCGTTCAAGGTGTGCATGACACCTGGGAAGCCCCTGATCATCGAGCACGGATCCGTAACTACCGCCGAGTCTGCGCTGATTGACGCGAGACCCCCTTGCGAAGCATCCAATATGTTCGCGGGACCCTTCGGGGCATGGACCTTCGATTGGCGAGGAACCGGAGCAGCTACGGAGTGGGATGGGGAAACTCCACTAAGGACTCCGATCTACGCTGGGTTCATCCCGTCGGCGACGACTGGTCCTTGTTCGGCCCACTGTCGTAACTGCTCTAGGGGTAGGGCCTTCGTAGAACCCCCCTGACACCAGTCGCGCGCGCCAACTCAGGCGGCTGACTCCAGCTTCTCAGGGTTGAACGGTGATTCGACCTCGCCCTCACGAAGCAATCCACAAACGTGACGATTCCCGATCCCCGCCGACGTTCCGCAGGCCAGGTGCCCCTCTTACTCTGAGGTTGCCTAACTCTTAAGGAAGCCTGGAGTGGGTCTACGCCTCCCTCGCCAGGGAGCCAATAACCGGGGGGTCCCAGATTGCTCCCTCCGCCGAGGTGAAAAACCTTCTCCATCAAGGCACACCGATATCTCGGAGGCTTTTCCCTCAGCGCCTAGCTTTCTCATGAGCTTTGATTGCGGCTTGCTGTTCATCCGATACAAGACTCCTTTGATGCTTTCGTAGCCGTAAGGAGTCGATCCGTACGCGAAGCCGGATCTGCTGCGGACTCGCCCCCGTATCCTTCACCCCAGTGAAGCCATCGTCGGACGCGCGCACGATCCTTGCTGCACAAGCGGTTCGTGCGTTCGCGTACGGCTTCGGCGCCGTTCTGCTCGGGACGTCGCTCGAAGCGCGCGGCTATTCCAACGCGCGCGCCGGGATCGTCCTCACCGGCGTCGTGGCCGGCACGGCCTTGATGTCTGCGGTGGTCGGCATGTACGGGGACCGGATCGGCAGGCGACGCGCGTACGCGTATCTGTACGTCGCTCTGGCAGCGACGGGTGTGGCCTTCGCGTTCGCGAGCGCCTTCTGGATCCTCTTCGCCGTTGCGCTCACCGGTGCGATGTCGGCAGACATCGTCGAGTCGGGTCCGTTCACGTCGCTCGAGCAAGCGATGTTGCCGTCGGCCGCGCCGCACGAGCGGCACGCGCGCGTCTTCGGCACGTACAACGCGATCGCCGCGCTCGCCGGATCGATCGGCGCGCTCGCGGCAGGCGGACCGTCGTTGCTTCGGCAAGCGCTGCACACGCACGCGCCCGACCAGCGCTGGTTCCTGCTTTTCGTGCCGATCGGCGCCGCCGGCGCCATCCTCGCCGCGCGCTTGTCGGACGTCGTCGAGCCGCACGGCGCCGCGATCGAAGCACAGAGGCGCGCGCCGCTCCGCCGCTCACGCGCAACCGTTTCGCGGCTCGCCATGCTGTTCGCCGTCGACTCGTTCGCAGGCGGGTTCGTCGTGCAGAGTTTCATAGCGTTCTGGTTCGCGTCGCAGTTCCACGCGTCGCCTGCAACACTCGGGTTCGTTTTCTTCGGCGCAGGGCTCATGCAGACTGCGTCCTTCTTGGTTGCGCCTCGGCTCGCGGAACGTGTGGGCTTGCTGAACACGATGGTCTTCACGCACATCCCGTCCAACCTGCTGCTGGCCGCGATCCCACTGGCTCCGGCACTCCCGGGCGCGATCGCGCTCTACATGGCTCGGCAGATGTTGAGCCAGATGGACGTACCAACGCGACAGGCTTACATCGTCGCGCTCGTCGATCCAGACGAACGAACACCGGCCGCTGCATACACGAACACCGCGCGCTACACGACGCGTCCGATCGGGACGTTGCTTTCCGGCGTCGCGAAGCAAGCGGTGATCGGCCTGCCGTTCTACGTCGGCGGTGGGATCAAGACGCTCTACGACCTCGTGCTGTTCGCGTGGTTCAGGCGTGTGCCGCTCGCGACGGAGCGCTCAGCCGATCAAGAAGACGCGCGCGGGTGACCCGTCGCTCCCGACGAGCTTGAGCGGCATGCATGCGATCGTGTAACGCCCCGGCTCGACGCCGGAAAGATCGAGTCCTTCGACGATAACGACGCCGGCTTCGAGCAACGTAACGTGCGTCGGGTGCCCAGGCGATCCCTTCTTCTCGATGCTCAGGAAGTCGGTCCCTAGCAGCGTGATCCCTCGATCGACGACGGCGCGCGCGCCCTCGGGAGACATCGCGACGTAGAAATCGGGGAACGGGGGGCTCGGCGTCTTCCAGAGCTCGGAGTTGCGCGTCCGCATGAGCACCCGGGTCGCGCCCTCCGGGAACGTGTTCACTTCGTCCGGGCCGATCGTGTCTTCGACGCCGCGCATGTCGACGATCACCGCGTCGCCGTACAGGACGTCGGGCGGTAAAGAGTCGATGCCCGGCGCGCCGTCGATGAAATGGAACGGCGCGTCGACGTGCGTGCCCGTGTGCGTACCGAGCGTCAGCAGCGAAACGTTCGATGGGTCGCCTCGCGCGATGCGCTTGGCGGGCTCGAGCGATACGGATGGATCGCCCGGCCACGTGAGCATCCCGTCATGGATGCCGAGCGTCACGTCGTAGATGGTCATCGCCGTCGAGCCTACCCGGCGACGGCTCGACGGATCGCGTCGGCGATCGCCTCTTGCTCGCCGGGGCCGTATCTCTGCCGCGGCCAGAAGAATCCGCGCAGGCCATCCTTGCGCTTGCGCGGCACGATGTGAACGTGCAGATGGGGGACGCTCTGACTCACAACGTTGTTCATCGCCACGAACGAGCCGTCCGCTTCCATCGCCGTTTCGACCGCGCGCGCGAGGGTGCGCGCGCCGGTGAAGAACGGCTCGACGAGGTCGTCGGGAAGATCCGTGAGCGTGTCGACATGCGCGCGCGGGACGAGCAGCGTGTGGCCGGGGAACACGGGGCGATGATCGAGGAATGCCAGCGTTTCCTCGTCTTCGTAGACGATGAACGCGTCGAGCTGCCCGCGCGCGATGCGGCAGAAAAGGCAGTCCGTCGATGCCACGGCGGCATCCTTCGAGAGTTGGGCCCATCAGTCAATAACCGCCCCGGCCTCGAGGCAAGAGTCCGGGTACACTGTCACCGCCACAGGGCCCGCGTAGAGCAGTCTGGAGTGCTCGTCACCCTGTCAAGGTGAAGGTCGCCGGTTCAAGTCCGGTCGCGGGCGCAAACGCCGCATCATGCCTCTGATCTGCAGGATGACTTCTTCCGGCCGCTGGACGAGATCGTTCCAGGTCACGTGGACAACGTGCCATCCAGCCTCAGTCAGCCGGTTGCGACGACGCCGGTCTCGCTCCCAATCAACGGGCCGAGAGTGGTGGCGGTATCCGTCTGCTTCGATCGCCAGCTTCAACTCTGGATAGGCAAAGTCCACCCTCGCGACGCTCGAGCCTGCCCGCACTCGGTGCTGCAGGGACGGCGGCGGCAAGCGATGCACCTTCATGAGTCGAAGGAGTCGCGTCTCCAACACGCTTTCAGGCACGGACGCACCTTGTGGACGCTCGAGGATCAGCGCGCGGATCTGTTGGATGCCCGGCCGGCCTCGTCGAGCCAGCGCGTCGAGCCGCCAGAGCAGACGTGGACGCGTAACCAGACGACGGCGTAACGCGTCGTCTACGACTTCTTCCAGTCGATCTCGACCGACGACGGCCGCAAGATCTATCAGCGTGCGAGCAGGGGTGGTTACCGGGATCGCGTTCACCACCGTGACATCGATCGGCTCGAGGTCGACGCGGTGTACGACGATGCCCTCACGGCCGCGCGCAGTGCGTGGAACCGTCAGCTCGACCTGCGCGGTCGAGAGATCCGGTAAACGCCAGATCGGCGCCGCAGCAAGGTGAGACACCGCCACCCGAGGTCCGTACGACAGGCAAGCCGCGAGCAATGATTGCGCGCGAGATGGCGGCGTTCCAGCCAGTCGGTACACGCCTCGATGCGCTCGCAGCCAATGGCCGCTGCGGATGCGCGTCTTCACCATGGAGAACGTCATCTGTAACTCCATGGCCTGCTCGAGGGAGAAGACTCCGTGTTGTCGAGCCGCCAACGCAGCGACGTCTCGATCCGCTTCTCGGTGCATGGACGGCCATCTCTGCTGACTGTTTGCAGCCGAGAATGACCGGACGGCGTCACCCGCGAAAGCACATGCGACCGGATCGCGAGCAACTGCTCGAAAATCTGTGGCTCGACCCGGTATCCTGGCGGACTCTGCGGCCAGATAGCCACGTTGTCGACCTGAGGTCGTGGAAGTCCCTGCGTGACGCGCGCCGCCTGCTGCCCCCCAGCAGGCGCGCGCACCCCGCCTACGCTCGGACGATGAAGGTCGCGCGATGAACCCTGCCATGATCGAGCAGGACGAGCTCGCCGTCCTCGACACCGCGCGCGAGGCACTTCGCACCGCCGCCGCTGACGCCGAGAACCGGGGCGAGACGACCGAGGGTCGGACGCTCTGGAGCCTCTACCACGTCGCCGACATGGTCTGCCGGATCGGCCGGCACCGCTCCGACACCCACTACATCCCTGAGAAGGCAACCCGCCTCGTCGGTGCGGCGCTCACCGCGCGCAAGGCGGTCGCGGACCAGTACCGAGTCGCGCGCATCGGCGCGACGTCGTGGGAGAGCCCGCTGCTCGACATCACCGCGCGTGAGCAAGAGCTCGACGAGGCGATCGCGACCGTCCTGTGGTCCATCGCGCGCGGGGAGTCGATCTACCTGAGCGACGCGCGCGCGTTGATGCGCGCGGTCACAGACCTGAGCAAGTGGGCCGAGAAGGTCGCTGGCGCGGCCCTCCCCGACCCGACCGACTGAACTCGCCACTGTCGATGGCCACCAGCGTCACCGTTCTTCGCTCGCGCGTGCGAACCTCCGAGAATGGCTCGGAGGTGGTTCCTGTGCTCGATTCCCCCCGAGCGATCGACCCGTTCACGCTGTACCGGCTCTGGCGCGCCGACCTTCTGCGCTACGGCGCCCCGAGCGCCCATCTGTACGCGCGCACCGCGTTCCGCGCGGCC
>JBHELL010000199.1:0-3568 GCA_046263075.1 Actinomycetota bacterium
GGCCAGGCCCAGGACCCCGCGCCGCTCTTCGCCGCCCCGCTACCCCGGATCTCCCTCGCTCCCGTCGACCGCCCCGCCTGCCACCGGCCCGCGGGCCCCGCCCCGACCGGCGTTCCTTTTCCGCGGCATACCGGTAGATGAACGCCCGTTCGTCGGGAGCCGGTCCGGCGGACGTTCTGGCCTTCGATTTCCGCAGCATTCCGGTCAACGAACGCCGGTTTTAGCCCGGGCGGGCGGACGGCGCGGTCGGTCGGCCGCCTCGGAGGGCGTCGCGCCGGTCCGGCTACACTGGGCGGCAACCCGGCCCCCCAGCCGGGAAATTCACACGCCCGCAGCAGTCCATCGGTGTGCGCCCGTGAGGCGCATCAAGAGCGGGCGGACGAACCAGAACCGAGGAAAGGACGTCTTGCTTGTGGCTGTCGTGACCATGAAGCAGTTGCTGGAGGCCGGAGTGCACTTCGGCCACCAGACCCGGCGCTGGAACCCCAAGATGAAGCGGTTCATCTTCGGCGAGCGCAACGGCATCTACATCATCGACCTCGAGAAGACGGTCGACGGCATCGAGAAGGCGTTCGCCTTCGTTCGCGACACCGTCATGTACGGCGGGACCGTGCTGTTCGTCGGTACGAAGAAGCAAGCGCAAGAGCCGATCGAGCACGAAGCCAAGCGCGTTGGGATGCCGTATGTGAACCAGCGCTGGCTCGGCGGCATGCTGACGAACTTCCAGACGATGTCCAAGCGTCTCGCTCGCCTGCGCGAGCTCGAAGCGATGGAGACGACCGGCGCGATGGAGATGCTGCCGAAGAAGGAAGTGCTGAAGCTCAAGAAAGAGAAAGAGACGCTCGAGAAGAACCTCGGCGGTATCCGCGACATGACGCGCACGCCGGCGGCGATCTGGGTCGTCGACACGCGCAAGGAGCAGATCGCGGTCAAGGAAGCGCGCAAGATCGGGATCCCGGTGGTCGCGATCCTCGACACGAACTGCGACCCCGACGAGGTCGACTACCCGATCCCCGGTAACGACGACGCGATCCGCGCCGGCACGCTGCTGACGCGCATCATCGCCGACGCATGCGCGGAAGGGCTCGGTGCGCGCCGTCCGGACATGGTGAAGCCGCAAGCCGATGCCGGCCTCACGCCGGAAGAGCCCCCGGCCGAGTGGGAGCTTCAGATCATGGCGGAGGAAGAGGAAGAGCGCCGCCGCCGCGAGATCCAGGAAGAAGAGCGCAAGCGGCTCCGGTAACACCGAACAGGAGAAGACGTGGCTATCTCAGCAGAAGATGTGAAGCGCCTGCGCGACGACACCGGCGCAGGCATGATGGATTGCAAGAAGGCGCTCACGGATACGAACGGCGACTTCGAGAAGGCGAAAGACCTGTTGCGCGAACGCGGCCTTGCGAGCGTCAAGAAGTTCGCCGACCGCGAAGCGAGCGAGGGCGTTGTCGAGGCCTACCTGCACAAGCCGGACCCCCACCTGCCGGCGAAGCTCGGCGTTATGGTCGAGCTGAACTGCGCCACCGACTTCGTCGCGAAGACGGAGCGCTTCCGCGACCTCGCGAAGGCGATCTGCATGCACATCTCGTTCGCGCGCCCTGTGTACATGTCGCGTGACGAAGTGCCGGACGCGGAGATCGAGCGGGAGCGCGAGATCTACGCGAAGCAAGCCGAAGGCAAGCCGGAGAACGTCGTCGAGAAGATGGTGGCGGGGAAGATGGAATCCTTCTACGCCGAGGTCTGCCTGCTCGACCAGAAGTGGATCCGCGACGACAAGAAGACCATCGGCACCCTGATCGACGAGGCGTCTTCAGAGCTGAAGGAGCCCGTTCGCGTGAAGCGGTTCTCCTACTTCAAGGTCGGCTCTTGACCGAGCGCGTGCGCTACCGGCGCGTGCTGCTGAAGCTCAGCGGCGAGATGCTCGCCGACCCCGAGCGTGGCTACAACATCTCGCCGGACACCGTGCACGGGCTCGCGCGCGAGCTGAAGGACGCGCGTGACATCGGTATCCAGATCGCCGTCGTCGTCGGCGGGGGCAACATCTTCCGCGGGACGTCGTCGCAAGCGCAGGGGATGGATCGCGCGCGCGCCGACTACATGGGCATGCTCGGCACGATGATCAACTGCCTCGCGTTGCAGGATGCGCTCGAACAGATCGATGTGCCGAGCCGCGTGCAATCGGCGATCACCATGACCCAGCTCGCCGAGCCGTACATACCCCGTCGTGCGGTGCGCCACATGGAGAAGGGGCGCATCGTTATCTTCGGGTCGGGGATGGGAACGCCGTACTTCTCCACGGACACGACTGCGGCGCAGCGCGCGCTCGAGACCGGGTGCGAAGCGATCTTCAAAGGGACGAAGGTCGACGGCGTCTACGACGCGGATCCTCGGACGAACCCGGACGCGAAGCGGTACGAAGAGCTGAACTACATCCAAGCGCTGAACGACCAGCTCGGAGTCATGGACGCGACGGCCATCTCGCTGTGCATGGACAACAAGCTGCCCATCATCGTTTTCGACCTGCAGGTGCGCGGCAACATCAAGCGCGCGCTGTCCGGAGAGCAGATCGGCACGCTCGTTCACTGAGGAGGCGTCGTGATCGACCAAGCGATGAAGTCGGCCGAGTACAAGATGCACCAAGCGATCGAAGTGTTGCGTGACGAGTTCGTCGGTGTTCGCACAGGTCGTGCCTCGCCCGCGCTCGTCCAGCGGATCACCGTCGACTACTACGGCTCGCAGACGCCGCTCCAGCAGCTCGCCGGCATCTCCGTCCCGGATCCCCGGTCCCTGCTCATCACGCCGTACGACAAGAATTCGATCAAGAACATCGAGAAGGCGATCCAGGAGTCGGATCTCGGCATCAATCCGTCGAACGACGGTACAGCGATCCGGTTGAACTTCCCCTCGTTGACCGAGGAACGACGCAAAGAGCTGATCAAAGTAGTGCGCGACCGCGCGGAGCACGCGCGCGTCGCGATACGGAACGTCCGTCGTCACTCCAAGGAAGAGATGGAGCGCGATGCGAAGGACGGTTCCGTCTCCGAAGACGATCTCGCGCGTGCCGAGAAGGATCTGCAGAAGCTGACGGACAAGGTGGTCGGCGAGGTCGACGACATGTTGAAGCGCAAAGAAGCGGAGCTGATGGAGGTTTAGGACCTCCAGGAGATCGTCATAGCAGCAGATCCGGCCGAACCCGAAAGCGCCGCCCAGACGGGGAAGGCGGGCCGCAACATGCCCATGGCGATCGTTACCGGCTTGCTCCTCGCCGGGCTCTTGCTCGCGACGCTGTTCACGAATCGTGTCGGGTTCTTGATCCTCGTCGCCGTCGCAGTGCTCGCCGCTCAGATGGAGGTGTATCGCGCGCTCGGCGCACGCGGTCATCAAGCGGCGCAGACGATCGGCGTCGCGGCGGGGGCCGTAATCCTGATCGGGGCGTACCTGTACGGGCCGCGCGCGCTTACCTTCGGGCTCGTCCTCGGTGTGCTCGCCACTCTGTTCTGGTTCGTCGTCGATCCGGATCATGGAACCGCGGCGGAGGGCATCTCGGCGACACTGTTCGGGGTCGTCTATCCGG
>JBHELL010000200.1:0-12204 GCA_046263075.1 Actinomycetota bacterium
GATCTGGTCCGACGAGCCGCACATCCGGCAGCTGACCTGCTCGATCTTCTCGTCCAGAACCTGCTCTTCTTCGATGCGCGGCTCGCCGCCGAGCGACTGATGGACGAACTCGCGCGTACGCCTGGTCGCAAGCACGTCGAAGCGCGTGCGGTTCCCGCACGCACCGCACCGGTACCTGGTGTTCTCCACGAGACGCCGAGTATACGAGGAGGCTGTCACACCCCCGTGCGAGCATCGGCGTCATGCCCGGCGCGGTTGCGGTTCAACGTTCGTTCGAGGATCTGGGCACGCAACTCATCGACGAGACGTTCGTCGTGTTCGACCTCGAGACGACGGGCGGCTCGCCGACGGCGTCCCACATCACTGAGATCGGGGCGGTCAAGGTCCGCGGTGGTGAGGTTCTCGGCGAGTTCCGGACGCTCGTCGATCCCCGCGTCCCGATCCCACCTGCCATCACGTCACTGACGGGCATCACCGATTCGATGGTTGCCGGATGGCCGCCGATCGAAGGTGTGCTCCCGGCGTTCCTCGAGTTCGCAGGCGACGCTGTATTCGTGGCGCATAACGCATCCTTCGACACGGGATTCTTGCGCGCGGTGTGCGCGCGGCTCGGCTACCCCCTGCCGGCGAACCGCGTCGTCTGCACCGTGCGGCTTGCCCGGCGTCTCGTGCGAGACGAGGTGCCCAACCTGCGCCTGGAGACGCTCGCGCGCGCCATGCGCGCCCGCCATTCGCCGAGCCACCGCGCGCTCGACGACGCGCGCGCAACCACCGACGTCTTCCATGCGCTCTTGGAGCTCGCCGGCCGCTGGGGCGTGCATCACACCGACGACCTGCTGTGGTTCTGCAGCGCGCGCGGACACCCGTCCTACCGCAAGGTGTCGGTATGCGACGGGTTGCCGCGCGCGCGCGGGGTGTATCTCTTCAAGGATGCGGGCAGCCGCGTGCTCTACGTCGGCAAGGCCACGGATCTGCGGTCGCGCGTGCGGTCCTACTTCGGCGACGAGCGGCGTCGCATCGACGACATGCTGCGCGCGATGGAGTCCGTCGATCACATCGTGTGCGCGACAGATCTCGACGCGTCGGTGCTCGAAGCGCGACTTATCCGCGCGCACGCGCCGCCGTTCAACCGCGCGCAACGCGGGCGCGCGACGCAATGGTTCTTGAAGCTGACCGAGGAGCGGTTTCCGCGCCTGTCCGCCACCCGAACGCCGGGAACCGGCCTCGGTCCCATGCCGTCCGGCGTTTCGGGCTCGGTGAAGGACGCGCTCGAGGAGGTCATCGACATCCGCACGTGCACGATGCGGATCACCCGAGCGACGAGCCGCCCGCCGTGCGTGCGCGGCCAGATCGGGCACTGCCCGGCGCCGTGCACCGGCTCGTCCGAGCCGCGCGCGTACGAGCCGATCGTCGCCTCCCTGCGGCGCGCGCTGGACGGCGATGCGTCGGAGATCCTGCTGCGGCTAGCCGATCGCATCGACCGGCTCGCCGCCGGCGAACGGTTCGAGCACGCGGCCGCGACGCGAGACAGACTCGGCGCGCTTGTCGAGGCGCTGCGCACGGCGCGCGCGGTGCGCGCGCTCGTCGAGGCCGGGTCTCTTTCCGTGCGCGTGGGCGACTCGGTGATCGAATTATGCGGCGGGCGGGCGGTGCGAGCGGATGGACACGAGCTCGCATCCCCGCCCGACGACCATCCCGACGAGCCGCGGCTGATCGCGGCATGGCTCGCTCGGAACCGCGCGCGCGTGCGGATCGAGTCCTGCGACGGCGCGTTCGCCCATCCGGTGAGCGGTGGACGCGTGCTGAGCGACTGGCACGAGCGACTGAGGAGGGTGGCCGCATTGACGTGACGCGCGCGCGCCGCAAGACTGCGCCTTCATGGATCTGTTCTCCATCGAGGGCAAGACCGCCTTCGTGACCGGCGGGTCGCGCGGCATCGGGCTGATGATCGCGCGGGGCTTCGTCGAGGCCGGCGTGAAGGTATACATCTCGTCGCGCTCCGCCGAAGCGTGCGAGGCCGTAGCGAACGAGCTCGGTGAGCCCTGCGTCGCGATCCCCGCCGACCTCTCGAAGATGGACGAGATCGAACGGGTCGCGGGGGTCATCTCCGCAACGGAACCGGCGCTCGACATCCTCGTCAACAACGCCGGCGCTGCATGGGGCGCGCCCTTCGACGAGTATCCCGAGTCCGGCTATGACAAGGTCATGGATCTCAACGTCAAGAGCATCTTCTTCTTGACGCAGAACCTGCTTCCGTTGTTGCGCAAGGCGGGCTCGGCACAGGATCCGGCGCGCGTGATCAACATCGGGTCGATCGACGGGTTGCGCGTGCCCTGGTTCGAGAATTTCGCCTACTCGGCGAGTAAGGCGGCCGTCCACATGCTGACCCGTCACCTCGCGCATGTCTTGGTGAGAGACAACATCAACGTGAACGCGATCGCCCCAGGCCTCTTCGCGAGCAAGATGACGAAGTTCATGTTCGATACGGCCGAAGAGCAGATGATGGCGAGTATCCCGATGCGTCGAGCCGGCCGCCCCGACGACATCGCGGGAACGGCGATCTATCTCGCCTCGCGCGCAGGCGCCTACCTGACCGGCGCTATCATCCCGGTCGACGGCGGCGTCTCGACCAGGTGAGCGATCCCGCGGGAGTAGCAAGCAGGCGAGCGTTTTCGCCGGCTCGGTAAGCTTCCTGCACATGGCCGACCTCCTCTCCTGGCGCGACGAGTTCCCCGTCCTCGAGCGCCAGACGTACCTGATCAGCGCGTCGCTCGGACCGCTGTCCAACCGGAGCCGGCGCTACTTGGAGGAGTTCCTCGACCTTTGGGCGTCCGTGGGCTCCCCGGACGTCGTCTGGTTCGAGAACATCTTCCCGACCTACGCGAAGATCAAGGCGATCGTGGCTCGGCTGACGGGCGCGCGCCCCGAGGAGGTCGCACTGGCCGGCAACATCTCGGTCGCGCTCTCCTCGGTTCTCTCTATGTTCCCCTACCGAGAGCGGAACAAGGTCGTGATGAGCGCGCTGGACTTCCCGACCGACCACCACGTGGTACACGCGAACGCGCGCCGTGGGTACGACGTCGTGACGGTCCCTAGTCGCGACGGCCACACCATAGAGACGCAGGACTTCATCGAGGCGATCGACGAGCGCACGCAGCTCGTCATCGTCAACCGCGTGCTGTACCGATCGTCGGCGTTGCTCGACGTTCGCGCGATCGCCGAGCGCGCGCATTCGGCCGGCGCGCTCGTGCTGGTCGACGACTTCCAGGGAGCCGGCGTGGTGCCGATCGACGTCTGGTCTGCGGGAGCGGATTTCTACACGACGGGCGTCCTTAAGTGGTTGATGGGCGGCGGCGGTCTCGCCGTCTTGTTGGTGAGAGGCCACCTCATACCTTCGCTCGAATCCGAAGTCACAGGGTGGTGGGCGCAGAAACCGGTGTCGTACTTCGAGTCGGAACGCGACCTCGCCGACGACGCGACGCGGTTCGAGACAGGGACGACGGCCGGCCCGGTTGCATATCTCGCACTCGGCGGCCTCGAGATCGTGGACGAGGTTGGCGTCGACGTGATCCGCGCGCGCAACCAGGAACTGACCGAGCGGGTCATCGCGCGCGCGGACGAGCTCGGGCTCGACGTCGTTACGCCGCGGCATCCGGCCGCACGTGGAGGTCTCGTGCGCGTCCTCGTCCCCGATTCGAAGAACGTGTGGCGAGCCTTGCTCGACCGCGGCGTCGTCGTGGACGAGCGCGCCGGCGGTTTGAGATTCGCGCCTCACTTCTTCACGACCGAAGAGGAAGTCGACACCGCGTTCGACACCCTGCGCGCGCTCGTGTGATGGATCGGATCGCGGTGATCGGCCCCCCAGGGTCGGGGAAGAGCACGACGGCGCGCGCGCTCGGTGTCGCCTACGGGCTCCCCGTGACGCACATCGACACGTTGTCCTGGCAACCCGGATGGGTCGTGACGCCCGACGAACAGCTGCTCCCGAGGATGCGATCGATCATCGACCAGCCGCGTTGGATCATCGACGGCAACTACCAGCGCGTGTGGCTCGACGAACGGATCGCGCGCGCAGATATGGTCGTGTTCCTCGATCTGCCCCGCTGGCTGTGCCTGTCGCGCATCGTCAAGCGTCGATTCCTATATGCGAGGAAGTCTCGCCCGACATGACGCCGGGATGCCCCGAGCGTATCGACAAGGAATTCTGGTTATGGGCGTGGCGCTGGCGGAACGGCAGCCGGCAACGCAAGATCGAATCCCTCAACCGCATCGACCGCGACCGGATCGCGTGGTTACGGTCGCGCGCGGATGTCGCCCGCTTCCTGCGCCGCCTGCCGTTCTGATCAGACCGCGCGCGCGCCCGCCTTCCAGACGCCGACGACGTCCTCCAGCGCGCGCACATCGCTCCTCGGGTCGGAAGCAAGGAGCACGAGGTCGGCGCGCGCGCCGGGCTCGACGACGCCGCGACGGCCCAGACCGAGATGGCGCGCCGCCACCGACGTCGCTGCTGCCAGCGCGTCCGGGAGAGACATCCCCGCGTCGACCATCAACGCGATCTCGTCCGCATCGATCCCGGCCCGCGCAGGCGGGTTCCCCATGTCGGTCCCGTACACGACGGTGCCGCCGGCGCGGAAGAACCGCCCGACGTTGTCGAGCCGCGTCGGGTACGGATCGATGTGCAGCGTCGGGACGATGACCACGCCGCGCGCGACGAGCCGCTCCACCACAGGGGACGGGATCGGCTGGTCCGACCAGAGGCCGTGCGCGAATTCGGTCACTCCCGCGTCGAGCCCGGCGACCAGTTGCGCGAGCGACGTGCAGTGCGACGTGACGCGCTTGCCGGCCGCGCGCGCCGCCGAACACAACGACGAGAGCAACGTGGCATCGAACACAGGACCGCGCGCATCCTGCGCGATCTTGATCCACTCCCCCGGCTGCTCGGCAACGGCGGGCGCGATCTCGTCGACCGATGCGATCTCACGTGCCGTTCCCGTCGGCGCCCACGCCGCGCGCGACGGATAGCCGCCGGCCGGTGTCAGGATCTGTCCCGCGCGCACGACATCCGGTCCGCCGTCCAAAGAACGGGCGAGCGGCCAGCCGAGATCGCGCGCTGTGGTAACGCCGGCCGCCAGCACCGAGGCCGGCGAGCAGAATCCAAGATGCACGTGCGCGTCGATGAATCCCGGCAACAAGACACCGACCGGCGTTCCGGACGCCGGGACCACGGAGGCGATGACCGCACCGTCCAAAGAGATGTCGTGCACGCCGACGAACGCGCGACCGTCGAACAGGTCGACGATCACACGAAACGTTGCGACGTATCGCGCAGCGCGTCCAGAGCTCGCGCGGCGGCACCCGAATCGATCGATGCGCGCGCCGCATCCAGTGCCGAATCGAAGGAGTCCGACGAGCCGGCAACGACGAGCGCCGCTGCTGCGTTCAACGCGACGGCGTCGCGCACAGCGCCGGTCGAGCCCGAAAGAACCGCAGTGAAGATGCGCGCGTTCTCCTCAGGCGAGCCCCCGGCGAGCTGTTGCACGGTCGCGCGCTCGATCCCAAGCTCCGACGGATCCAGCATGGACGGTTGCACACCCCCATCGATATCCCACACATGCGACGTCGTCGTCGTGGTGAGCTCGTCGAGCCCATCGTCGCCGCAGAACACCATCGCGCGGTCGACACCGCGATGCGCAAGAACGTGCGCGATCTTCGGCGCCGTCTGGGGATCGCCGACGCCGACGGTTTGACGCCGCACGGCCGCAGGATTGGCGAGCGGAGCGATGAGGTTGAACAAGGTCCGCACACCGAGCTCGCGCCGCACCGGCATCACGTGCTTCATGCCCGGGTGAAACGCAGGCGCGAACATGAAACCGATCCCGGCTTCTTCGATGCAAGCCTCCACGCCTTTAGCCGGCAGCTCTGTCGCAACGCCGAGCGCGTCGAGCACGTCTGCCGACCCGCATGCCGATGAGACGGCGCGGTTCCCATGCTTCGCCACCTTCACGCCGGCGCCTGCGACGACCAGCGCCGCCATGGTCGACACATTCACCGTGCGCGCGCGATCCCCACCCGTCCCGCACGTATCGACGACGACTCCGTCGGCGCGAACGGTGAGCGCCATCGCTTGCATCGTGGCCAGGAACGTGGCGAGCTCGGCGACGGTTTCGCCCTTCGTTCGGAGCGCAAGGAGGAACGCGGCGATCTGTACCGGCGATGCCTCGCCGCCGAGCATCGCGCGCATGCACGCCTCCGCGGTCCCCTCGTCGAGGTCTTCACCTCGCGCCAGCGCGTCGAGAACGTCGGGCCAGGCAACGGCGGTCATGAACCCCGGAGTATAAGGGCGCGCGATAGCCTGCCGGTGTGCGATTCGCGGTCGGTGGTGACGAGCGGAACGAGGTAACGGACTTCGTCCTCGCGTGTCTCGAACAGCACGGCCACGAGGTCGTGAAGACGCTCGGTCCGGTCGGCGGCGGGGACGAGCAGTGGGCGGATTGTGGCCGCGGCGTCGCCGAGGCGATCGCGCGCGGCGACGCCGATCAAGCGATCGCATTCTGCTGGACGGGAACCGGTGTTTCGATGGCGGCGAACAAAGTGCCCGGCGCGCGCGCGGCTCTCTGCACCGACGCCCAACAGGCGCGCGGCGCGCGCATGTGGAACGACGCCAACGTCCTCGCCTTGTCGCTGCGACTTACGAGCAAACAGCTCGCCAAAGAGATCCTCGAGGCGTGGCTCGATCAGGAAGAGATCGATCCGGCCGAGGCTGCGAACATCCGCAAGCTCGAAGCGTCAGAGTGAGGCGCCGGTCTCCTGCCGCACGAAGCCGGGCCGGGATACATCGCTCGACGGCTTGAACGTCGTGTTCGCATACGCGATGACGAGCTTCCCATCTTTCGTGATCGAGTTGGTGTGGTAATCGCCGAGCCGCCTGTCCGCGGTGACGCTGAGGTTGCACGTGGTTCCCTGCTCGCAGATCGTCCCGTGGTGGATCGGGCTCGGCGTCGCAAGCGCCGACTGCCAGATGGGAGCATGCGAGGTCGCACACGTATCGGCCCAGCCGTGCGCGGTGATGCTCTCGGCGCCCCAGACGTAATAGTCCGTCACGCCCGCGTCGGCCTGGAGCCAGGACAACCCGACGTGTCCGTCACCGCGCGCGGAAACCCACGGCCACAGGATGCGGTTCGGCGAGGTCGCGACGGTCGTACGGCTCCACGTCGAGCCGCGGTCGGTCGAATACACCACGCCGACGCTGTGCTCGTCGTTCCACGCGACGTAGACGTTGCCCGCACCGTCGATCGCGATCGAGTTGAAGAACCCGTGCGCGCGATCGAGGCCGCCGAACACGTATGACTCGAACTTCGTCGAGTAGTCGCCTGCGCGCGCGTCCGGGAACACCTCGACGACGCTTTCAGCCGGGAAGTACAACCGTCCGTCGGTGGGATCAACCGCGATCGGAGATGGTGGTCCGCCGCCGTCGATGTGATACCCGCCGGTCCAGTTCCAGGTGAGACCGCCGTCTTTGGACTTCCACAACGTGCGCCCGCCGGCTTCGGCGTTGCCGTTCATGTATACGACGTTCGGTTGATCGGCGGCGAGCCATTCCCGGTCCGTGCCGAACGCAGCACCGGGCTGACCCAGCCACGTCGAGCCTCGATCGCCCGACTTCGCAACGTACACGTTCGCCAGGTCGATGCCGGCCACGTAGGCATTGCCCGCGGAATCTTCGGCGAGCGTGGGATCGGAATATCCAGTGAGCGCGTTGGGGCCATACTGCGTCCCCTCGAGACCGACGTACCTCCACGTGCCACCGTCGTCGGTCGAGCGCCACATGTAAACCGAGTTGTTGTACGGCGTGATGAATTCTGGATCTCCGACGTTCGGCTTGTAGAGATGCGTCGTGCCGGCGTGGGACGCGTACAGGAGTGTCCCGTCCGAAAGTCCAAGGACGCTCGGCTCTCCCCCGGCGCGGCCGGGATCGACGATCGAAGGAGCCGCGAACGACAGTGGGGGCATGACGGGGGCGCCAGAGCACGACGCGCGCGCGGCCGGCGAGACGACGGTGACGACGATGGCGAAGAGCGCGGCGAAGGAGAGAACACGTGAGCGCATGCACCCTCGTTCGCCGCGGGAACTGCCGACTCCTCCTATTCGAGGTTCTCGATCATGGCCGCGAGCTGCGCCGCGTTCCGCACCGCGTTGTCGCGGTAGCAGTTGTTGAACACCGCGTGCGTTCGTTTGGCCTGTGAAGCCAGCTCGAAGAGGCGCGGCTGCCACTCGGCGAGCTCGGCTTCGTCGTAGAGGTAATTGAACCGCTCGGCCACCGTCAGCCCCTTCTTCTTCCACGTCTCCGTGTTCCTCCCGTGGAACCGGACGACGGCGAGCTGCTTCGAGGTCACCGCCGCCACCGACGGCATCGACGACGCGAACCCCTGCGGCATGTCCACGATCACATGCGGCACGTCGTTCTCCGCGAGCCAGGACAGTGTTCGCTCCGTGCGCGCGTCGTCGCTCATCCAGGTTCGTTGGCGGAACTCGACGGCGATCGTGTAATCGTCGAGCCGCTCCTTGCACCGAAGCACTTCATCCTTGTTCGCCTTCGAGGGAACGAACCACTCGGGGAACTGGAAGAGGACACAGCCGAGCTTGCCCGCGGAATGCAGCGGCATCAGCGCGCGCCGGAACATCTCGAATATCTCCTCGATCGCGTCGCGCGGCAGATCCTTCGGGTAGATCGTCCGCTTGTCCGGCGCGCGCTCCCGCAGTGATTTCGGCAACGACTTCGGTTGTGCCGGATGTCCCGTCATGAGCGAGAAGGCCTTGACGTTGAACGTGAAGCTCGGATCCGTCCGCTCGACCCACAACGCCGCGTTCCGCTCGGACGGCATCCCGTAATAGGTGCTGTCGACTTCGACGACCGGGAACCGCTCGGCGTAGTACTGCAAACGAGCTTCGGCCGTCTTGACGCTCGGGGGATACCAGCCGGACGCAAGCAGCGTCTTGTCGGTCCACGACGACACGCCGATCAGGAGTTCGCCCATCATCAGGAGAAGTATCGCGCGGCGATCCCGTCCGCGATCTTCGTCGCGACGGCTTGCGCGGTAAGCGTCGGGTTGGGCCCTCCGATCCCGTTCGCGAAGACACTCGTATCTGCGATGAACAATCGCTCGATCCCGTGGGCTTCTCCTCCGGCGTCGACGACGCTCGTCGATGGATCAGAACCCATGCGCATCGTCCCGTGGATATGTACCGAGGATGCGGGCGCGTCGGCGCGATGGATCAGATCGGGGTCGGCCCCTGCGGCGACCAGCATCTCGGCTGCGCGCCGCGCGAGCGAATCGCGCAGACGCACCGTGCGATCGCTCGCGCGGTACCGCACGAGCGGCGCGGGGTTGTTCTCGTCCGCGATGCCCTCTGCAAGGACCACGCGACTGCGTGGGAGCGGGTCGTCGTCGACGCAGACGACGAGCATCGCGGTGCGGCGATAGTTCTCCAGCGCGCGCTTCAACGCGCCCCCCCAGCGGCGTCCCGACGTGCGCCACGGCTGGCCGCTGTCGGCGCGCGCAGGACCCAGCGACGTCGAGAGCGCGTACAGCATCGGCCCGAGACCCTGCGACTCGATGAAGCCCTCGCCCGGGAACTCCGCCCGAACCATCGACGTCTGGCCTTCGAACATGTTCACGTCTGTAGGGAATACCCCCGATACGTAATCGAACCAGTGCGTCGTAAGGTGGCGCCCGACGTGACCGTTGTCGGGAAGACCGCTCGACAACCAGAGCCGCGGCGTCTCGATCGCGCCTGCGCACAACACCAGCGCGCGCGCGTCGATCTCGTACTGCGCGCCGGCTTGGTCGCGGTACCTGATCGCGCGCGCGACGCGCGTGCCGTTCGACTCCTCGACGACGATCCTCGTCGCGAAGACTCCGGTGCGGAACTCGCAGTTGCCGGTTCGCAACGCGAGCGGCGCGTACGAGACGTTGGTGCCGCGCTTCGCGTGACGCTCCAGCGGCGCGCCTTCGATGTTGCGGCACCCGACGATGCATTCCCCGCATTGCACGCACCCATCGGATGCCGGATAGCGGAGCGGCTCGGCGTGTTCGGCGACCGGCAGGATCGCGTTCGGCTGGACGCGCCATCCGGCTGCCGTGACATCGGGCCCCGTCAGGTGATCGAGACCCGTTCGTTCGCATCCCGCGACGAGCAACCGATCCTTCTCGGCGAGGACGTCTGGAACGGTGACCGGCAACGTAGCTTCAACCTGTTCGTAGTACGGCACCAGATCCGCGTAGGTGAACGGCCACTCGTCGTCGATCGCACGCGGATAGGCGCGAGGGCAGTTCGCCCCGTAGTGCAACGTGTTGCCGCCGACGCCCGGCGTTTGGAACAGGAAGCCGATCCCGTCGCGCGCGCGCGGCCACGGCGGTTTCTCTCGGTCGAGCGGCCCCCAACGGAACAGCGAGTCGAACGGGTTGAGCATGTCCCACTCGAGCCCGGTGAAATCGCGTTGCGGCTCGTGCCACGGCCCGGTTTCAAGAACGACGACGCCGAGCCCTTTCTCGGCGAGCTCTTTCGCGACGACCGCTCCGGTCCCGCCCGCCCCGACGACGACCGCATCCGGGATGTTGGTGCGCGCGCGCCGGGTGGTCATCTTCCTCTGAGCAGATGGTCGCGGCCGCGGCTCGGCCCCGGGAAGCCGGTCATGTCCCAGCCGACGGGCGCGCGGACGAGCGCACCCTCTCCGTCGAGCCCCGTCCATTCTCCGTATACGGCCGCGACCGATAGCAGCCCGAGCAACGCCGGGATCTCACGCAGCTTCTCGACGTCGTGCTCGCCGATCGCATCGAGCACCGTGGTGCGCTCGTCGAGGGACAGAACCGCGAAGGAGCGGCCGAACCGTTCCGTCGCCGTTGCGTCGAGCAGCTGCGTTACCGCGACCGCGAGCCCCGGCAGCACGTAGTCCAGGTAGTGCTCGAGGAACCGTTCGGCTTCGATGTCGGGGGCGCCGATGGTCTCACCGTCGGGCGAGCCTGGAACGAAAACTTCGGCGGCTGCGCGCAGCGTCGTCGCTGCGGCCGGATCGATCACGCGCGCTCGGTCGCCTCCGTGTACGGCGTCCCGGGAACCGCATGCACGCGGACCGGTTCGTCGCGTCCGGCGTCTTCACTTACCGGCGGAACGTTCTCCGGCGCGCGGATCGCATCGCGCAGCGCCACCGGGTCGACAGGTTGCAACAACCACGCGTCCGCGCCGGACCAGCGCGCCAGCCACACGTCTTGCGCGCGCTCGAGCAACAGCACGACCCGAGGCGGATCGCGAAGGATCTTGAGGTCGCGGGTCATCCCGAACGCGCCGTACGGAACGACGATCTCTTCGGATACCACGACGTCGACGCCGCCGCGCTCGGCGAGCGCGACCCCCTCCAGCCCGTCGGAAGCTTCGACGACCTGCCACGAAGGCTCGAGGGTGCGACGCATCCATCGACGAGCCGCCGGCTTCCGCGAAACGAGCATGACTTTCACGGCGCGCATCCTACCCCGGTGCGAAGGGGGTCATCGGCGCGCGTCCTTGACACGATTTGCTCGCGCGACTATCGAAGACCCGACAACACGGTTGGGAGGACCGATGGAGAGAACGCTCTCACAGAAGCTGGCCGCTGAGTTCGTCGGAACGGCGACGCTCATCTTCGCCGGAGCCGGTGCAGCGATCGCGTTGACCCGCCTCACGGCATCGGGTGCGACGAACGGGGGCGGTGAGCTGGTCGTCGCCGCGCTCGCGAACGGTCTCGCGATCGGCGTCATGGTGACCGCGCTTGGGCACGTATCCGGCGGTCACTTCAACCCCGCCGTGACGCTCGGCATGATCACCACCTTGAAGATCAGCGTGCGCGACGGTGTCGCGTACTGGGGTGCGCAGCTCGCGGGAGCCGCCGCGGCGGCTGGGATCCTCCGGTGGGCGTTCCCGCAACAGCTGTGGTCGACGGCCAGGCTCGGCGTCCCGGCCGTTCAGAACGGCGTTTCGACCGGCCAGGCGGTGGTCCTCGAAGCGGTCCTGACCTTCTTCCTCGTGTGGGTGATCTTCGCGTGCGCAGTCGACCCCGAAGGTGCGTTCGGCAAAGTGGCCGGACTCGCGATCGGTCTGACGATCACGATGGACGTGTGCGTCGGCGGGCCGTTCACCGGAGCCGCCATGAACCCCGCTCGCTGGT
The DNA here is from genome assembly GCA_046263075.1 of Actinomycetota bacterium. Classification (GTDB taxonomy): domain Bacteria; phylum Actinomycetota; class AC-67; order AC-67; family AC-67; genus JBHELL01. The sequence continues at coordinate 12,200 of JBHELL010000200.1, forward strand.
TCGGT
>JBHELL010000201.1:0-5030 GCA_046263075.1 Actinomycetota bacterium
ACCCAGAACGGGCGCGCGGTGTTCTGCATGGACAAGCTCGGCTGGTTCAAGGATGCGCGCGAATGTGGCCCCGTCGAGTCGCTGCTGATCCTCAACCGCAACACGAACATAGTGCCGGCCGTAGCGCGGCTCCCGCGCGAAGCGGCCGCCGCATACTTCATGCTCGGCGAGACGCAGGGAACGTCGGCAGGCGGCAAGGACGAAGCAGGCAAGGCGATGCGTGTGCCGGGGACGAACCCGTTCTTCCCGCTCCCCCACGCGCTGCAAGGGAACCGCTTCCTCGAGCTGCTGCAGACTGCGCCGATGGACGTCTACCTCATGAACACCGGGTGGATCGGCGGCGACGACAAAGACGTCCAGTCGGGTCGCGCGAAGAAGGTCAAGATCCCGGTGTCGTCCGCGGTCGTCAAGGCGATCGCCGACGGGACGATCGAGTGGGAGCGCGACGACGATTTCAGTTACGACGTCGCGAGGGTCGTGCCGGGCATCGACGACGTCGAGTTCCTGCAGCCGCGTTCGCTGTACGAGCGCCAAGGTCGCGTCGACGAGTACGAAGCCATCGTGGCTCGGATGAAGACAGAACGTGCTGCGTTCCTCGCGGGCTTCAAAGGGCTTTCACCGGAGATCGCTCGCGCCATCACGTAAGCGTTTGGCGGTGGTCCCGCGCGCACGTATAGGATGCGCGCGCTATGACACCGACAAAATCAGCGGGTTCCGGAGGGGGAACGATGGTCACCGCATACATCCTGATCCAGACTGAAGTCGGGAAGGCGGCGGCCGTCGCCAAGGCAGCATCGGGGATCAAGGGCGTGCTCTCGGCGGAAGACGTGACCGGGCCGTACGACGTGATCGTGCGCGCGGAAGCGAAGAACGTCGACGACCTGGGCAAGCTCGTGGTCGCACGGATCCAGGGCGTCGAAGGAATCACGCGCACGCTAACCTGCCCGGTGGTGCACCTGTAAGCATCCTCGTCAGTGCGTAGCGCGCGCCCGCGGGCGCGCGCTCGCGTTTTCCGACTCAACTCAACGAGTTCGCAGACGCGCTTCGTTTCGCGGCGATGATCTTGCCGGCTCGACCGGTCAGGCCTGTAGCTCTACTTCGAAGCCTTCCGCGCGCAGCGCGCGCACGACTTGGTCGCGGTGCTCCGGGTCGCGCGTCTCGACCGTGAACAGCACTTCCACCTTCTCGACGCCGAGCTTCAATCCAACGCGATGGTGCTCGACCTCCATCACGTTCAAGCCGAGCTTCGCGACCGCGCCGGTCACCGCCGCCAGCGCGCCCGGGCGATCGTCGAGCACGATCCGGAGCAACAGGTAGCGTCCTGCAGCCGTCAACCCGTGCTCGATCAAACGCGTCAGCAGCAACGGATCCACGTTGCCCCCCGAGAGCAGCGCCACCGCAGGACCCGACCCCGACACCTTCCCCGCGCGCAACGCTGCCACGGCGACGGCGCCTGCGGGCTCGACGACGGCTTTCGCGCGTTCCAGCAACAGCAACAGCGTTTCGCTGATCTCGTCGTCGTCGACCGTCACGACATCGGCAACGTACTTCTGCACGTGCTCGAGCGTCAGGTCCGAAACCGACTTCACCGCGACGCCGTCGGCGATCGTTGCGATCCGGTCGAGCTTCACGCAGCTCCCGGCCACGAGGGCCGCGCGCATCGCGGCTGCTCCACTCGCTTGCACGCCGACGACGCGAACCCCCGGCCGGGCATGCGCGAGCGCAGTCGCGATCCCCGATATCAGGCCGCCGCCCCCGATCGGCACCACCACGGTCTCGATGTCGGCCGGCGACTCGTCGGCGATCTCGAGCCCAACCGTTCCTTGGCCCGCGATCACCAGCGGATCGTCGAACGGGTGCACGAGCGTCGCGCCGCTTTCCTCGGCGTACGCGCGCGCAGCGGCCAGCGACTCGTCGACGACGGATCCGACGAGCCGCACGTCTGCGCCGTCAGCGCGCGTCGCTTCGATCTTGGGCAGCGCCGCCGTTACCGGCATGAAGATCGTGGCTCTACGGCTCGTCAGGTGAGCCGCGCGCGCCACACCTTGGCCGTGGTTGCCCGCCGATGCGGCGACGACCTCGATGCCGCTCGGCAGCCGAGAGATCTTGTTGTATGCGCCGCGGATCTTGTACGAGCCGGTCAGCTGTCGATGCTCCGGCTTGAGGAACACCGGTCTGCCGACCGATGCGGACAGGTGGTCCGAAGGCTCGACGGGCGTCGGACGAACGACGCCGGTGAGCCGCGCGCGGGCGTCTTCGATGTCTGCGATGTCGACGAGCGTCATGCGCGACGCTCGAGTGCGAGCTCGATCAACCGGTCGATCAGCTTCGCGTAGGGAACCCCGGTCGCCTCCCACAGCTTCGGGTACATCGATATCGGCGTGAACCCGGGGATCGTGTTGATCTCGTTCAGGTAGACGTCACCGCTCGACGACAGGAAGAAGTCCACGCGGGCCATGCCGGCGCACCCGATCGCTTTGAAGGCTTGCACCGCATGGGTTCGGACGATCTGCGCGGCGCCGTCAGGGATGTCCGCGGGCACGATCGTCTTGCTGCCCTCGTTCAGATACTTCGCTTCGTAGTCGTAGAACTCGTTGGCGGGCACGATCTCCCCGACGACGGACGCTTCCGGCTCGTCGTTGCCGAGAACGGCGCATTCGAGCTCGCGCCCATCGATCGCCTTCTCGATCAACGCGACACTACCGTGCGCGAATGCGGTTTCGATGCCGGCCGCCAGCTCGGCTTCGTTCTTGCATTTCGAGACACCCACGCTGGAGCCGAGGTTCGCCGGCTTCGTGAACAGCGGCAGCCCGAAAGAGGCGATCGCGCGCCGCGACAACTCGTCGATGTTGTCGGACGCGCGCACCGCGAGCCACGGCGTGACGGGGATCCCCGCAGCGGCGAACACCGGTTTCTGTAGCGACTTGTCCATGCCGACCGCACTCGCCGCGACGCCGGCGCCGACGTACGGGATGCCGAGCACGTCGAGCATGCCTTGCACGGTTCCATCCTCTCCGCCCGGTCCGTGGAGCAACGGGAAGACGACGTCGACAGGTCCTTCGCCGACCGCGAGGGCCCCCGACTCCGGCCGTAGGACGATCGCCGTCCCCGCTTCGTCCACCGCAGGCAGGGCGCCGGTCAAACGATCCGGCGCGCGCTCCGGCAGCAGCCACGTGCCGCTCTTCGTGATCGCGACCGGAACGATGTCGTACTTCGACCGGTCGATCGCGGCGAGCACGCTGCGCGCGCTTGCGACCGACACCTCGTGCTCTTCCGAGACGCCGCCGTACAAGATCGCGACGCGCAGCGTCACGTGAGTGCCTGCTCCAAGTCCGCGATCAAGTCCATCACATCTTCGATGCCCACCGAGAGCCGGATCATGCCGTCCGTGATCCCGGCGGCTCGTCGTTCATCCGGCGAAAGCTGCGTGTGCGTGATCGACACCGGGTGCACGATCAGCGTCTTCGTTCCCCCCAAGCTCGCCGCCGGCGCGCACACCTTCACGCGCTCCAGCAACCGTCGCCCTCGTTCCGCCGAACCCACGTCGAACGCGATCATGCCGCCGAACCGATCCCCGAGCAGTCGTTTCGCGAGATCGTGATCGGGGTGCGACTCGAGCCCGGGATACAGGACGCGCGCGACGTTCGGATGCGATTCCAGCGCGCGCGCGATCTGCAGCGCCGAGTCGCAGATGCGGTCCGAGCGCAGCGCCAGCGTTTGCACACCGCGCCCGAGCAACCAGGACTCGAACGGGGACAGCACAGCGCCGAGATCGATGCCGAAGCTGCGGATGCGCGCGATGCCGGCGGCTCGGCCGGAGACGACACCGCCGGTGACGTCCGAGTGCCCGCTCAGATACTTCGTCGCCGAGTGGAGGACGAGATCGACGCCGTGCTCGATCGGACGCAGGATCGACGGCGGCGTGAACGTCGCGTCGACGACGAGCAGCGCGCCGTGCGCGCGCGCGATCGCCGACAGCGTGTCGAGATCGGCCACGTCCAGCGCAGGGTTGCCGAGCGTCTCGCAATACAGCACGCGCGTGCGGCCGGTGAACGCGCGCTCGATCCCCGCATGATCGTGGACGTCGAGCTTCGTGACCGCAACACCCATCCGCGGAAGGACGTGGCCGAACAAGCCGTGCGTCCCGCCGTACAGCTGCGTCGCCGCGACGACGTGATCGCCGGACTCGACGGAGGAGAAGACGGTCCCGAAGATCGCGGCCATGCCACTGGAGAAGCATGCGGTGGCTTCCGCGCCTTCCAGCGTTGCGATCACGCGCGCGACCGCATCGGTCGTCGGGTTGCCCCAGCGCGTGTAGAGGTAGCCGCCTTCGATCTTCGTCTGCCCGACGGACGCGAAGTGCTCCATGTCGTCGAAGATCCACGTCGCGGATTGGTAGAGCGGCGGCGACGCGGGGGACGAGCCTGCCGCGTGCTCGATCTCCCGCCACGCGTTCACCGCGCGCGTCGTGAACCCTCGATCCGTCATGTGTGGATCCCCATGAACTCCGGCTCCGGCGCGCGCGTCAGCAGGTCGTCGACCATCTCTTTCACGTCCGCTCCGTCGTACAGCACGCGGCCGACACGCTCGGCGATCGGCATGTCACAACCGGCCTGCTCGGACAGCTTCAAGATGCCGGCGCACGACTTCACGCCTTCAGCAACCTGCTTCATGGATGTCGTGATGTCGTCGAGCCTCTCCCCTCGCGCGAGCCGCTCTCCTACCTGATGGTTGCGCGATTGCTTCGAAAGGCAGGTCGCGACGAGGTCGCCGACGCCGGCGAGCCCGACGAACGTCAACGGGGATGCGCCGAGCCGTACGCCGAGCCGCGTGATCTCGACGAGCCCGCGGGTAACGAGCGCCGACAGCGCGTTCTCGCCGTAGCCGAACCCATCGGCAACGCCTGCGGCGATCGCGACGACGTTCTTCGTCGCGCCGCCGATCTCGACGCCACAGACATCCGAGTTCGTATAGGTGCGGAAGGTCGGCGCGTGGAAGAGCTTCTGCAGCGCGCCTGCACGATCCTCGTC
>JBHELL010000202.1:0-19522 GCA_046263075.1 Actinomycetota bacterium
CGCAGGCGAGCACATCCGCAAAGTGATGGGCATCGTCAACGGCACCACCAACTTCATCCTCACGAAGATGGCGGACCAGGGGTTGGAGTTCGGCGATGCGCTGGCCGAAGCGGAGCGGCTCGGCTACACCGAATTGGACCCGACCGCCGACATAGAGGGCTTCGATCCCGCGGAGAAAGCGGCCATCCTCGCGAGCATCGCGTTCAACACGCGCGTCGTCTCCGGTGACGTCTATCGTGAAGGCATCGCGGCGATCACGGCGCAAGACATCGCGTTCGCGAAACGGCTCGGCTACACCGTCAAGCTCCTCGCGATCGCAGAAGAGCAAGACGGCGAGGTTGCCGTTCGGGTGCATCCGGCGATGATCCCGAATGAGCATCCGCTCGCGAGCGTTCGGGACAATCTCAACGCCGTCTTCGTCGAAGGCGAGAGCGTCGGCGAGCTGATGTTCTACGGACGTGGCGCAGGCGGAGGACCGACGGGAACGAGCGTCGTCGGCGACATCCTGGACGTCGCGCGCAACCTTATCAGCGGGGGCCGTGGGCCCGGATGCACGTGCTATGCGGACAAGAGAGTGCGTTCGATCGAAGGGATGTACGCGCAGTATTACATCTTGCTCGACGTTGCCGATCGCTCGGGCGTGCTCGCGCGCGTCGCGCATGCGTTCGGAGACAACGATGTCTCGATCAAGAGCGTGTGGCAAGAGGGGCACGGCGACGAAGCGCAGCTCGTGCTCATCACGCACCGCGCGCGCGAAGGGAACCTGCAGGCGACGCTGCACACGTTGCGCGCGCTCGACGATGTCACGAAGATCGCGAGCGTCATGCGCGTCGAAGGCGCAGAGACCTGATGGCGTCGCTCTGGCGCGGCGTCATCGAGGAATATCGCGACCGGCTGCCCGTCTCGGCCGCGACGCCCGTCGTCACGTTGCTCGAAGGCGGCACGCCGCTGATCCACTCGCAGGTTCTTTCCGATCAGCTGAGCGCAGACGTGTGGCTGAAGTACGAAGGCGCGAACCCGACCGGCTCCTTCAAGGATCGCGGCATGACGGTCGCGATCTCGAAGGCGGTCGAAGAGGGTGCGAAGGCGGTCATCTGCGCATCGACGGGGAACACGTCTGCGAGCGCTGCTGCGTACGCGGCGAAGGCCGGCCTGATGTGCGCGGTGCTCGTTCCCGCCGGGAAGATCGCACTCGGCAAGCTCGCGCAGGCACTCGTGCACGGCGCGCGCCTGATCCAGATGCAGGCCAACTTCGATCGCGCGCTGGACGTCGCGCGCGATCTCGTCGAGCGCTACCCGGTCACGCTCGTCAACTCCGTGAATCCGTACCGGATCGAAGGCCAGAAGACCGGCGCGTTCGAGATCTGCGACGCGCTCGGCCGCGCGCCCGACTATCACGTCATGCCGGTCGGCAACGCAGGCAACATCACCGCATACTGGAGGGGTTATCGTGAAGCGCGCGACGCCGGCGAGATCACGTTCCTGCCTCGCATGTTCGGTTTCCAGGCTGCGGGCGCCGCGCCGATCGTTCGCGGCGAGCCGGTGAGCGACCCGCAGACGATCGCGACGGCCATCCGCATCGGGAATCCGGCGTCGTGGCAAAGCGCGCTCGATGCCGCGCGCGAGTCCGAAGGCTCGATCCGCGCCGTGTCGGATCGGGACATCCTTTCCGCATATCGGATGCTCGCGCGTGAAGGTGTCTTCGTCGAGATGGCATCTGCGGCGTCCGTCGCAGGGTTGTTGCATCTCGCCGCCGATGGGCTCATCGCGAAGGGCAAGATGGTCGTCTGTGTGCTCACCGGCCATGGGTTGAAGGATCCCGATTGGGCGATCGCCGGCGCTCCGAAGCCGGCGCTCGTTCCGCCGGACGCGGACGCGGCTGCGCGCGAGCTGGGGTTGTGAAAGACAAGGTCGTCGTTCGCGTTCCGGCGACGAGAGCGAACCTCGGGCCCGGTTTCGACGCGATGGGGCTGGCGATGGCGTGGTACGACGAGATCAAGGTGGAGCGGCACGATGGACCGCTCCAGATCTCGGCGAGCGGGCTCCGCGCCGAAGGGGTCAAGCGCGACGAGTCGAACGGAATCGTGACCGCCCTGCGCGCGCTCGGCGAGCCGCTGCCGGGTCTTCGCATCCACAAGATGACCGCCGTGCCGTTCGGTCGGGGGTTCGGCTCGAGCGCGATCTCGATCGTCGGCGGACTCGTCGCCGCGCGCGCACTCCTCGGTACGTCGCATACGAACGACGAGCTGCTGAAGCTCGCGATCGAGGAGGAGGGCCATGCAGACAACGTCGCGCCTGCATTGCTCGGTGGTGTCGTCGTGAGCGCAGGTGACGCATGGTTGCGGTTCGAGCCACCGGGCGATCTGCTTCTCGTCGTTTGCGCGGCACCGATGGCGCTCGCCACACGCGTCGCGCGCGCGGCCATTCCCGAGCAGGTGTCGCGCGAAACCGCGGTGTACAACGTCGCGCGCGCCGCGCTGCTGGCGGCGGCACTCGCAACCGGCTCGTACGATGCATTGTTCGAGGCGACCGACGACCGCATCCATCAGCCGCCGCGCTTCGAGTTGATGCCGGAATCGGCAGGGATCGTTCGCGCGCTGCGCGCGCGTTCGATCGCCGCCTTCCTCTCGGGCGCCGGGCCGAGCGTCGCGGCCTTCGCCGTCGACGCCGAGGCGGCCGTGGCAGCCGCGCGCGCGGCAGCGCCCGAAGGCTGGGATTGCCGGATCGAGCGGATCGATCCCGGCGGGGCCGCCGTCGTCGACGCGCGCTGAAGGAAACGCCGGCGAGCCTTTACAGAACGACCTTGCTCTTCGGGCTGGGAGCTTCGGCCTATATTGAGCGGGCCCGTCGTGTGCGACACTTCCTGTATCGAACGGGGCGGTGACAGACGGCAGTGGCAACAGCGATGCGTGGATCCCGTTCGCGCGCAGGACTCGTGATGAGGAAGACGCGCGAACGTTTCTCCGCCGCGCGCGCATCCCGTATCGCGATCGTCGGGAGCGACCCATACCTGTCGTTCCTCGTGCGCCAGCAGTTGCCGGACGTCGAGCTGATCGAAGGTGATGCCGTCGATGCGGTTCTCTCGCGAGATCCAGATCTCGTGTTCGTAGCCGGTGATCACGCGATCCCCGCGTCCGGGAATGTGATCCACGTCGTCGAGCCGCACGAAGTCCCGGAGGACGTCGAAGCGTCGAGCATCCTCGTTCGGCCGTACTTGCCTTCGGAGGTCGAGCGCGTGCTGCGTCCGTTCCACCGACGAAGATCGGAGGCCATACCTTCCGACATCGCTTCGCGCGCGCGCCCGCTCGTCGCGGCAACGCGGGTCCTCGCTGTGGTGCTCGCGTTCATCCTCACGAACTCGTTCGCGCCGGCCGAGCGTGCGCGCGTCGAGCCGATCCTCATAGGAGCGCTCGCGTACGCCCTGTTGCGGGCAGCCGTCAGGTTCGGCGGCCGCACCGGCTCATTCCTCGACGCGGCCGCGGGAGCCGGTTTCGCGCTGGCCGCAGGCCATTCGGTGTCACCCTTCCTCACGTTCGCGTTCGTGTGCGCCGTCGCTGCGGCGATCGAGACGCGTTCGTGGCGGGGCGTCGGGTGGGGGTTCTGCGTCGCCCTAGGCGTGATACCCGAAACCGTCTACCGCGTCCGCTCGCCGAGCGTGAATGCGGTCGAGCTCGCACCGTGGGGCGGCCTCTTCGTGCTCGCCGCATTGGCGGCAGGGCTCGCCGGTCGCGCGACGCGCGACACGGTCGGACTGCAGGCGCTTTCCGAAGCCAATCGGTTGCTGTCCATGCTCTACGGCGTGGCGCGGACGATGCCGGAAGGCTTCGACCCTGGGTCGATCGCGGCGACGATGATGGACGAGATCCGCGATCGGCTCGGCGCACCCGCCGCTGCGTTGATCACGGACGAGTTCGGCAACGCCACCGTCGCCGGTTCCTTCGGGTGCGTGAACGCTGATTCGATCGTCGGCAGGAAAGAGATCCAGCAGCTGCGCGCGCTCGCGGCGCAAGGGGGTGGGAACTTCAAACCCGACGAGCTTCCCGCGCGCGTCGCGCGGGGCATAGGAGGCACGTGCTTCTTCGTCGCTCCGATCCAGCGGAAGACGCGACTCCTCGGTGTGCTCGTCATCTCGTGCGAACGCCATCTCAGCCACAACTGGACGAGCATGTTCTTACGCGAGCTTTCCAGCGAAGCGGGGATCGCGTTCGAGAACGCGCACCTTTTCGGCGCCGTCCGTGACATGTCGGTCGACCAAGAACGGCTGCGGCTCGGGCGTGAACTGCACGACGGCGTCGCACAGGTGCTCACGCATCTGCGACTCGAGCTCGACATGATCGCGAAGCAGCCGCCTGCGAACAGCGCGCTCACCGAGGAGATGCAGCGATTGTCGCGCGTCGTGCACAACGCGGCAGGAGACGTGCGCCGCATGATCCACGGGTTGCGCTCCCCGGTAGCCGCGCGCGGGTTGGCCGGCGCGCTTCGCGTGTACCTGCGCGACATGACGAGGCCCGGCGGCCCGGAGCTCGTGTTCTATTCGGCAGGCGCAGACAAAGCCGGCCACGAGATCGAAGCCGAGACGTTCCGTGTCGCGCAGGAGGCGGTGTGGAACGCGCTGCGGCACGCACGCGCGTCTCACATCAGCGTCGTTCTGAGCATCGGCTCGGACAGCCTTGCCCTGATCGTCGAAGACGACGGGATAGGCTTCGACGGGTACTCGATCGGCAGCGGGCACGGCTTGAGCAGCATGCGCGAGCGCGCTGCGCGGATCGGGGGAAGGATCTCTATATCGAGGCGCGACGCGGGCGGAACGCGCGTGGAGCTGTCTGTACCACTGACGCAGGAGACGAGCGAGTGAACGAAGCGACGCCGGAGCGCGCGACCGTTGTGATCGTCGAAGATCACACGCTCGTCAGGCAAAGCCTGGTGAAAGCCGTGTCGGCCGAGAGATGGTTCTCGGTCGTCGGCGAAGCGGGACGAGGCGATGAGGCGATCGAAGTCATCGCGCGCACCGAGCCCGACATCGTCTTGCTCGACATCACGATGCCCGGCCAGAACGGCCTCGAGCTCGCCGCGTACCTCCGCAGGCAACACCCCAAGGTACGGATCTTGATCTTGACCATGCACGAGGACGACTCGCACGTCGCGCGCGCGATGGAGGTCGGCGTCGACGGGTACGTCGTCAAAACCGCGACCACCGAGGAGCTGATCACCGCGCTCCTCACTGTTCGCGCGGGCGGCACATTCCTCAGCCCGACGGTTGCACGATCCGTCGTCGAGCGGGTTGGCGCGCGCAGCCAGCCGTCGTCGCTTACGCCGCGCGAGCTCGAGATCTTGCGGCTGCTCGCAGCGGGGAAGCGACCGGTCGAGATCGGTGAGTCTCTGTTCCTGTCGCTGAAGACGGTGAAGAACCACCTGACGAGCATCTATACGAAGCTCGAGGTGCAATCCGCGGCACAAGCGGTCGCCGAGGCCTACCGGCGTGGCCTCGTGAGCTCGCAACCGACGAGCTGAAGACACCGCGAGACCGTCCGGGAAGTATCCGAGCAGCGCCCGCTGCGACATGAGGAGAGACGGCGATGGCTCAGGCGAAGACGGTGAAGAGCGCGAAGAAGGCCAAGGGTTCCTATACCGGTTTCTCGGCCGGCGAGAAGGCCGCGATGAAGGAGTATGCGAAGGAGCTGAAGGCCGCCGCGAAGGCGGGCGCGAGCCGCGCTGAGGGAGAGAAGGCTCTGCTCGCGGCGATCGCGAAGATGTCACGTGCCGATCGCGCGCTCGCCAAACGTGTCCACGCGATCGTGACCGAAGCTGCCCCCGGTCTCGCGCCGAAGACGTGGTACGGGATGCCGGCGTATGCCAACGCCGACGGCAAGGTGATCTGCTTCTTCAAGAACGCAGGCAAGTTCAAGGAGCGCTATTCGACGTTCGGGTTCGACGGAGCCGCGAAGCTCGACGACGGAACGATGTGGGCAACCAGCTTCGCCGTGACCGACCTGAGCCCCAAGGACGAAACGAAGCTCAAAGCGCTCGTGAAGAAAGCTGCGCGCTGAGCGGCTGATTCGGACGCGAATATCAGAGGAGCGGCCCCTCAGGAGCCGCTCCTCTGTTGTTACGTCATCCAGGTGGTGATCGCGCCGGTCCATCGCGCGGTGCTCCGAGGTCCGCGTGAACGTCGACTCTGTCGAGCCGGGCCCAGCGTCTCGTCGCGATGTCTTCGGTTATCGATGCGCCTTCACGCGACATGCGCGTGAGGAACGCCCCGAGACCGAGCAGTGCCATTCCGACCAGCAGGATCGCCCGCGCATTGACGCCGGTGTGTGCCAGCTTGGTGCCGAGCACCTTCAGCTTCCGGCGTTGCGTCAGGCCCTTGACCTTGACCACCGGCTGCGTGTCGCCGGAGATGGCCGGGTGCGATACGTCGCCTGCCGGATCGTTCGGCGTAACGATCTCCGTCGGCAGAACCGATGGAAGGATCGTCGGCTCTTCCGTTGGCGTCTCCGAAGGAGTCACCGTCGGCTCGCCGGTCGGTGCTTCCGTCGGCGTGACCGTCGGCGTGACCGTCGGCGTGACCGTCGGCGTGACCGTCGGCGTAATCGTCGGCGTGATCGTCGGCGTGATCGTCGGCGTGATCGTCGGCTCGCCGGTCGGCGTCACCGAAGGAGTCACCGAAGGAGTCACCGACGGGATCACGGTCGGCGTGATCGAGGGCGTCGGGATGATGACCGGAGTTGGAGCGTCGACGATCGTTACCGACACGAAGTCACTCTTCGACTCCGTGCTTCCCTTGGTGAGCTTCGACCGGTCCACGAGCGTGTGGCCCGACAGACCTGCGGGCACCGTGATCGTGAACGTCGTCGTTTGAAGCGACCCGCTCGGACCTTCGTTCGCGATCGTCTTCGCGTCGTTGAGGCCGCCGACGAGGGCGTTGAGTGTCGTGTTCGAACCCGTGTCGACGCGGTAGCAGTCCTCGACTTTCGCGTTCTGGGACCCGGTGGAATTCCACGTGATCGTGAACGTCACCTGCTGCCCCGCATACGCGGTCGTCTTGTCCGACACCTTCGTGATCGGGTTGGCCGGCGTTAGTCCGGTGAACACGCCGTTACACAGCGACGTCGCCTGCGCGACCGCGCCGACGAGCATCGCTGCCGTGATGATCGAGAAGAAAACGACGATCGCGAGCACCTTTCGGCTCGCGCGCGCCGTTGTTGTCGTCTGATCCATAATGGTTCACCCCCTCGAGGGGCTCAGCGTTCTTCGTGCACCGACAACGAAAGAGATGCGTCCTTCGATGCTCTAGTCACTACGGCGTAGAGGACGAGAGGCTCGAAACGGGCGCATGCGAGGACGAACGTCCTGCCGAAGCAGGCGAAAGTCCTAGGCGCAGCTCGGCGATGGAGCGCGCGCGACGAACAAGGTCGCCCCGGTCGGATCGTGGAGCACGACCGACCACGAGGGATCACGCGAGAGTCGGGAGGCCAATCCATCGCCGTCTGCGACGAGCGCGTGCGTCGCACATCGCAACTCCGTCCTCCATCCGTCGAGCCCGGCGAGCGCGCGCTGATACGCGCGCGTCGCTTCGGCGCCGTAGAAATCGACGCGGGTGTCGAACGTGACGCGAACGTTGTGCCTCTCGTAGAGCGCGAAACCGGCCCACGCGTCACGCGTGAAGAGGCGGACGTCGCCACCGGGGAGCGCGCGCACCGCCGCAACCGGGAGGGACGGCGAGCGAGCCGGGCCGACGGAGCCGGCGATCACAACGCCGAAGACGGCGATCACTGCGAGGAGCACGACGGGTTGCACACGCCCCGCTGAGGGCCGCCCCGGAGGCAGCGCCCGCGCGCTCACCGTTCCCAGAGCGATCGCCGCAACAGGCAGGTTCCGCACGGCCATGAAACCGAGGGCGGCGAATGCAGCCGCAACTGCAACGTCCGGCCACCGAGGACGCGCGCGCGCGAGAGTGACCAGCGTGAACGCGACCAGGCAGAAGAACAGCCAATGAACGGGGTCGGTAACCGACGGGGGCGCCCACTCGGTGACGAACGGCCGCACCGTTCGGACGAGCGACAGCGCGTGCATCATGGCGCCGGGGCCGTACGGATTGATCAAGACGGCCACGAGCGCGCACGCCGTCGCCCCGGCCGCGTGACGGCCCCACGCACGATCGCCTGCGAGAAGCTCGACGGCCGATACGAGCCCGACCAACCCCAGACCGACGAGAACCATCCCGTGCAGGTTCACCCAGACGAGGGCGATCGGCACGAACCACCAGATGCGGCGGTCGCGCGCGTACACCAGCGAAAGCGTGACCGTGAACAGGAGGAACGAGAACACGGACGGACGCTCGGTCCACGATTGCACACCCGCAAAGGCGCTCAGCCCGAACAGCGCCCACGTCGACAGCGACGAGCCGCGCGCGCGCACCATCATGCGCGCGACGAGCGCATAGGCGGCGCACAGCATGAGCGCGCGCCACACGATCACTCCCTGCAAGCCTCCCATCGCTGCGACCGAGCGCATCAGGACTTCGGAGAGCCACTCCTGCGCGATCCACCGGTGACCGGGAAGGGTGTACGAGAAGGGGTCTCCCGCCGGGATCGAGTGTCGCGCGACGATCAGTTGTCCCGCGCGAAGATGCCACCACAGGTCGGGGTCCGATATCCGCGCCTGCAAGCCTTTGGCGACGATCGCGAGACCCACCGAGAGACCGGCGACGGTCGCGGAGGGGATGCCGCGCGTGCGTCCCGGCTCGACGACGTCGACGCGTCGCGCGACGGGCGCAACCGTTGTCACGTCAATCCGTGACGAGCCGGTCGTCGATCAGCTTCTCGGAGACGACGCTGCCGCGCGGGTTGAAGCGGAAGTACTGGAACTCCTTGCGGAACTCGAGATCTACCGGCGCGGGCCCGCCGCGGTTCTTTTCGATCGTGAAGACGGTGTAATCCCGGAACGTCTGCGCCTTCGTGAGGTCGTAGGCGAGGTGGTTCTTCGACACACAGTTGAACTTGTCGTTCAGAAGGATCAAGACGTCGCATTCGTACACCAGCGCAGCCGAGCCGCTCAGGTGATGCGGCCGCAGGCGCTTCGACTCGATGCCATCCATGTCGCCCGCGACGACCGAGACCACGGGGATCGCTTCTTCGAGCGCGAGATCCTTCAAGCCTTCGACGACCCGCTGCACGCGAACGTGCTCGGGGACGTCATGCCATCCGGAGACCTTCTGGAGGTAGTCGACGAAGAGGACGGCTCGGCCGTTCCTGCGGCTCTGCACGATCGCGTCGAGCGCGATCAGGTCGGTGCGCGCGCCGGAGCAACGGACGAGGTATAGGTCGGACGCATATTCCTGCATCCGCTCGTAGGCCTCGCTCATGAGGCGGTCGCTCGTCAGCACATCCGTCATCGACGCGCGCCCGCGCGCGACGTCGCTCAGGCGGTCGCGCAGCTGCTCGATGCGGTCGTCGTATCCCTCGTGGGGGATCTCCCCGAGCTCCATCGCGAGCAAGCGCGTCAACAAGGTCGACTCGTCGTGCTCGAAACAGCAATACAGCGCCGGGACGCCCTGCGCGGCGACCGTGCGCGCCCATTGCAAGGTCACGTTCGTCTTGCCCGCGCCGGGGACGCCGCCGATCAGCGTCAGCTCTCCCGCGCGCAACCCGCCGCCCGTCATGTCGTCGAGCGGCCGGAACTTCGTCGGAACCGGGATCAGGTCGCGCGCCCATGCGCTCGCGACTTCGTCGCGTAGCTCGCCGAGGAGCTCACCGATGCTCCTCGGAGCGGAGACGCGCCGGTTCAATCCAAGCATCGATTCCCTCCTGCCGACCGCTGTCTCTATCCCTGTCGGACGGAACGGGCCCGTTCCTTGAGCGAGAAACGTCACGGATCGTCCCCCGACGCTCGTTGTAGGCCCAGCCCGCCTCTCCTAGACTGGCTTCGACACCTGATCTCGGGGGATACGAACCGAGTGACCCAAGCCCTGCCGTCGAGGAAGCCCGTGCCGTTCGACGATGGCCGCAGCATCCCCGAAGGGTTCGAGATCGAACACGAGGCCACGGCGCATTTCAACTCGCAGCGTGTGTTCACCCTCTCGCAGGATCCTCTGTCGCTGCTCGCGACCAAGGAAGGGGACATGTTCCTGTACGCCGACCGCGAGGGGAACCTCCGCGGCGGCGAGCAGGGGATGGGGCTGTATTTCCGCGACACGCGCTTCCTGTCCAATTACGACATGGAGATCGAAGGGGAGCGGCCCGTTCTTCTCTCTGCGAGCGCCGAGCGCGCTTACCTCAGTTATGTCGACCTGACGAACCCGACCTTCGGCGACGTTCCGGCGCAATCGCTGAACATCCGCCGAACGCGCGTGATCAAAGGCAGACTCTTCGAGCGGATCCGGTTCAAGAATTACAACGCGCACCGGATCCGGTTCCGCGTGACCTTCACGTTCGGCTCGGATTTCGCCGACATCTTCCAGGTCCGCGGCCTGTATCCCGATCGCACCGGGACGTTCCTCAAGCCGGTGCTCGACGGACAGATACTGACCTTCGGCCATCTCGGCGAGGACGGCATCCTCCGGCGGACGCGCGTCGACCTCGGGACGGCGCCGGCATGGAGCGAGATCGGCCACGGGTCCGCGCGCGTCGGCTTCGACTTCGACCTCGTCGGTCACCAGACGAGGTTGCTGACCTTGATCGCGGATCCGCTGATCGGTGACGAGCGCGGATCACAGCTCGGCTTCGACGTCGCGGTGCACGAGCTCCGCCGCAGCTACGACGAATGGGATCACGAGTGTACGCAGATCTATACCGACAACGAGGTCTTCAATACGCTGCTGCAACGCGGCCGGCGTGATCTGCGCGCGCTCATCACAGAGACGCAGGGCGGCCGCTACATCGCAGCGGGCATCCCGTGGTACGTCGCCGTATTCGGCCGGGATTCGATCATCACCGCTCATCAGATCTTGATGCTGAACCCGACGCCCGCGCGCGACACGTTGCGGATGCTGGCACGCCTGCAGGGCGAGCGGGTCGACGAGTGGCGCGACGAAGAGCCGGGCAAGATCCTGCACGAGATCCGCAACGGGTCACTCGCGGAAGCGCAGCTGATCCCCTTCACGCCGTACTACGGGTCTGTCGACTCGACCCCGTTGTTCTTGATGCTCTACGGCACGTACTTCAAGTGGACGAACGACCGGACCTTCGCCGAAGAGCTGCTTCCGAACGTGGAGCGCGCGCTGCGCTGGATCGACGAGTACGGCGATCGCGACGGCGATGGGTTCGTCGAATACAGCAAGCGGTCGAGCGGCGGGCTCGACAACCAAGGATGGAAAGACAGTTTCGATTCGATCATGCACGCGGACGGATCGCTCGCCGAGCCGCCGATCGCGCTGGCGGAGGTGCAGGGCTACGTGTACCTCGCGAAGCACCGCGTCGCTGAGGTTTACGAGGCGCTCGGACGAGCTGCCGACGCCGCGCGGCTGCGCGACGAAGCGAACCGTTTGCGCGCGCGCTTCAACGAAGCGTTCTGGGTCGAGGAGGACCGGTACTACGCGCTCGCGCTCGACGGCAACAAGAGGCCCGTCCGCTCGATCACGTCGAACCCCGGCCACGGGTTCTACTGCCACATCCTCGACCCCGATCGCGCCGGCGACGTCGTGAAGCGGCTGTTGCAACCCGACATGTTCAGTGGCTGGGGGATCCGCACGATGAGCAAGTCCAGCGCGGGGTACAACCCGATGAGCTATCACAACGGCTCTGTCTGGCCGCACGACAACGCGCTGATCGCCGCGGGTCTGAAACGGTACGGCTTCCACAAGCAGACGAACCGCATAGCCACGGCGATCTTCGACGCGGCGGTGTTCGTCGATTACATGCGGCTGCCGGAGCTGTTCTGCGGCTTCACGCGACGGACGCCGAACCAGCCGGTTGCCTACCCGGTCGCGTGCTCCCCACAGGCGTGGGCTGCCGGATCTCCGTTCTTGCTGTTGCAAGCCATGCTCGGCTTGTCCGCGCAAGCGCAGCACAACCTGCTGACGATCAACTCGCCGGTGCTGCCTGCATGGCTGAACTGGGTAGAGTTGAGAAACCTCCGGGTAGGAGACTCAACGATCTCCCTGGTATTCCGGAGAGAGGGAGAAACGACGGCGTTCTCGCTGATCCAGAAGGCGGGATCGGTCCGGGTGATCATGGAGGAATGAGTGGGCGAGAACGGGAAGCGTCCGTTACTCATGGCGCACATCAGCGACATGCACGTCGGCTCGCCGCACTTCGTCCCGAACCTGATGAACCGCGTTATCGCGGAAGTGAACGAGCTGCAGCCGGATCTCGTGATCTGCAGCGGCGACATCACGAACGAGGGGTTCCGGGGCGAGTACAAGACCGCCGCCGCTTACATCGAGCAGTTCCAAGCGCGCGTGGTTGCCGTGCCGGGGAACCACGATTCCAAGAACGTGGGCTACGTGCACTTCGAAGAGCTGATCGGGCCTCGACATTGGTGCGTCGATCTGCGCGACGGTGTTCGCGTGGTCGGCGTGGATTCCTCGGAGCCCGACCTCAACGAAGGCCAGGTCGGGCGCGAACGGTACCCGTGGATCATCGAGCAATTCTCGTCCGACGCGCGCCTCAAGATCTACGTGCACCACCATCACCTTTTGCCGGTGCCGGGGACGGGGCGCGAACGAAGCACCGTCAGCGACGCCGGCGACCTGCTCGAGCTGCTGATCCGCTCCGGCGTCGATCTTGCGCTCACCGGTCACAAGCACGTGCCGTACGTGTGGCGGCTCGAGAACCTGTATTGCTGTAACGCGGGAACGTGCTCGAGCTTGCGTCTGCGCGGGCACACGAGACCGGCGTACAACATCATCGAGTACGAGGCCGACGATGTGAAGATCCATCAGAAGCACCCGTTCGGTCCGAGCACCCTCCTCGCGCATTTCAACGTCCGCTCCCACGAGCAGCACTATCGCGAGATCGAACCGCTGATCACCGAGCAAGCCCGCTTGATGTCGTGAGCCTTCGCAAGGCGGTCGTCCTCGTCGACGGCGAGCACTACCCCCCAGTCCTGGAAGCGATGATCGCCTCGCTGCACTCACGCTACGAGATCGCGGCCGCCGTCTTCCTCGGCGGTTCCGAGAAGCTCAAGGGAGCGCTGTCGCTCGGCGAGCTGCCGGTCGTTTCGGGCTCGTCGCCGCGCGAGGCTCTGCAGCGCGCGCTGGACGCCTATGCGCCCGACGTCGTCGTCGATGCGTCTGACGAGCCGGTCCTTACGACGCGCGGGCGCTTCCTGCTTGCGAGCGTCGCCCTTTCCTGCGGCGTTCCCTATGAGGGAGCGGGGTTCCGCTTCGAGCCGCCCCGCCGTCCCCGGCTCAGCGAACGCGCGACCGTTGCGGTGATCGGAACTGGGAAGCGAACGGGGAAGACCGCAGTCTCGGGCGCTCTCGCGCGCCATGCGGCGGCGCGCGGGCTCCACGTCGTCATGGTCGCGATGGGACGAGGCGGGCCTGCCGAGCCGGTCGTCACGCGCTCGCGGCTCGACGCGGATGAGCTGCTTGCGCTTGCGGACACTGGAGAGCACGCCGCGAGCGACACATACGAAGATGCGGTGTTCACGTCGGTCACAACGGTCGGCGCGCGCCGCGCCGGCGCGGGTTTCAGCGGCGAGCCGCTCTACGACACCGTCGCACGCGCGATCGAGATGGCCGAGCACGAAGCTCCGGATCTGATCATCCTCGAAGGCAGCGGCACCGCCATCCCGCCTGCGCGTGCAGGCGCAACCGTGCTCGTCGCAGGAGAGCGAACGTCGCTCGACGTCGCCGCAGGGTTCGGCTGGTACCGGCTGTTGATTTCGGACTTGTGCGTGGTTACGATGGCCGAAGAACCCCTTCCGAGCGAGACGTCTACCGCGCTCACTTCCTCACTTGCCGAGCTCGGCAAAGACGTACCCGTCATCGAGACGGTGTTCCGTCCGGCGCCCGCCGGCTCGGTGGCCGGCCTGAAAACGTTCTTCACGACCACCGCACCGCGCGACGTCGGACCGCGTCTCGTCGAGCACCTCGAGCGCGAGTGGGGTGCGAACATTGTTGGGATCAGTCATCGCCTCTCTGACCGTCCGGGGCTCGTCGAGGATCTCGAGCGGGCGGAAGGAACCTACGACGTGTTGCTGACCGAGCTGAAAGCCGCAGCCATCGATGTTGCCGCGCGCGCCGCGGTGCGCGCCGGCCGCTGCGTCGTGTTCTGCGACAACGAGGTGCGCGCGCACCGCGCCGATCTGGCCGCAGCGTTCGACGCGGTCATCGCGCGCGCACAGGAGAACCGGTGAGCCCTCGGTCCAGCGACGGCCCGATCCTCGTCCGCGACGGCGAGCACGGGTTGCCGTACTCCAAGGGTCTGATGGCGAACGCGATCGCATCGTCGGGCCTCGCGCCGGGCCGCGCCTATCTCGTCGCGCAGGCGATCGAAGACCGCCTGCGCGAAGGTAAGCGCGATTCCGTCGAGGCGAGCGAGCTACGGCAGATCACGCTCGACGCCATCAAGCAAGAGGCCGGGGAGCGATACGCAGAGTCCTACCGGAAGTGGCAGACGGTGCAGTCGCTCGATCTGCCGCTCGTCATCTTGATCGGCGGAGGAACCGGCGTCGGCAAGTCGACGATCGCGACTCAACTGGCGGCGCGGCTCGGCGTGGTGCGCATCATCTCAACCGACGCGATCCGTGAGGTCATGAAGTCCACGTTCTCGCGCGAGTTCATGCCGACGCTTTACCGGTCGAGCTTCGACACGGCAGACGTCGTGAAAGCGAAAAGCACGCGTTCCGAGGATGCGTTGCTCGTCGGGTACCGAGATCAGGTCGCTGCGGTTTCTGTCGGCGTGCAAGCATTGATCGAGCGTGCGATCAAGGAGAGCACGGATCTCGTGATCGAAGGCGCGCATCTCGTTCCGGGCTTCATCGACACGACGCCCTTCGAGCGCGACGCGGTGATCGTGTGGTGCGTGATCCAGGTGGAAGACGAAGGCGTGCACCGCAGCCACTTCTACGTGCGCGCGCACGAGACGCGCGCGCGCCCGGTCGAGCGCTACCTCGCGGGCTTCGGCAACATCAGGAAGATCCAGAAGTACATCAAGTCGGCTGCGCTGCAGCACGGCACGCCGATCATCAGCAACTACAACCTCGACCAGTCGCTCGCCGCCGTGATCGATCTCGTGATGAGCCGCGCGGTCGAGGCGGCGAAGGGGACGCAGCGCAAGGTGCGCTCGATCAGGGACGGGTCCCGGTGACCGAAGTGGCCGGAAGGACGCGGAGGCGACATCGGGGCGGGGATGCGGATAGGATATGGCCCTACCCAGGCGACCCCAGCGGTCCAGGCAGGCGCCCTCCGTACCAGCTCCTCCCTCGGCCGGTCGACGACATCGGGAACGACGGTATAAACCTTCTGTCCGGAACCGTCGAGATATATGGGGCGCGCGGGGACAGACCGGCCGTGCCGGCGGCGAGCCGCCGATCCCGTCGGTACGCGGTCCATGTGGTGAAGGCGGGCGCGCAGTCGCAGGAGATCCGGTCTCGATGTCCAAGGCAGCTATGACGCATCCGCCTTGCATCGGACGCAAGCGTTTCCCGGAGTCACGGGAGATGCTCCAACGATCGCACGGGAGCTAACCCGCGCGAGGAGGTTCAAAGCACGTGGCGGTTACCAAAGAAGAACTACAAGGGAAGGTCCTCGCGGATCTTCAGAAGGTTGCGGAGACGATGGGCCTCAGCGGTGTGAAGGGGCTGCGCAAGGCGGACCTCATCGGAGCCATCCTGAAGGCCGGAGGCCGTGCGCCGTCCAACGGCAGCGCAGCGCCGGCGGCCCGTCAGGAGCGTCCCACGCAAGAGCAGGCAGCGCCTGCTCCCGCGGCTGCGCAAGCCGCGGAGCAAGCGCCGGCGCCGGCCGCGCAAGCTCCTACGCAGACGCAAGCACCCTCGCAACCGCAACCGCAGGGACAAGCACAGACACAGCAGCCACCCCCGCAGCCGCGCCCGCAGTTCCAGCAGTCTCCGCAGTTCCAAGGCGGCGGCGGTGCCGGCGGAGCGAACCGCAGGCGTCGCGGGCGTGATCGCGGCCGCCGTGGGCGCGACGGCCGCGACCAGCAGCGCGGCGGCGGTGGCGGTGGGGGCGGCGGTGGCGGCGGCGGCATGCAGGTTTCCGACCGTGAGTGGACCGCTGAGGAAGCGGCCGCCGAGGGCGAGCTGAAGACCGGCATCCTCGACGTGCTGCCGGAGAATTACGGCTTCCTTCGCACGAGCGGCTACTTGCCCGGACCACAAGACGTGTACGTGTCGAGCCAGCAGATCCGCCGGCTCGGTCTTCGTCGCGGCGACGAGGTCACCGGCTACATGCGCGCGCCGAAGGAAGGCACGAGCGAGAAGTACTACGCGTTGCTGCGTGTCGAGACGATCGCAGGGATCTCGCCCGACGACGCGCGCAACCGGCCGAAGTTCGAGAATCTCACGCCGCTGTTCCCCGACGAGCAGTTCGTGCTCGAGTGGGGCCCGCAAGCCGTGACCGAGCGAGTCATCGACTTGATCTCGCCGATCGGCAAGGGACAGCGTGGCATGGTCGTGTCGCCTCCGAAGGCCGGCAAGACGACGATCCTGAAGCAGATCGCCAACGGCATCGTGGCGAACACCCGAACGGCGCACCTCATCGTGCTCCTCGTCGACGAGCGGCCGGAAGAGGTCACCGACTGGCAGCGAACCGTGAAGGCTGCGGAAGTGGTGTACTCGACATTCGACCGCCCCGCCGACGACCACACCCAGATCGCCGAGCTGGTGCTCGAGCGGGCGAAGCGGCTCGTCGAATCCAAGCAAGACGTCGTGATCCTGCTCGACTCCATCACTCGTCTGGCGCGCGCGTACAACCTGGCGGCGCCCGCATCCGGACGCATCCTCTCCGGAGGTGTGGATTCGACCGCGTTGTACCCGCCGAAGCGCTTCTTCGGCGCCGCGAGGAATATCGAGGAGGGCGGATCGCTTACCATCATCGCGTCTGCGCTCGTCGAGACCGGCTCGAAGATGGACGAAGTCATCTTCGAAGAGTTCAAGGGCACCGGGAACTCCGAGATCCGGCTCGACCGCGCGCTGAGCGAGAAGCGGATCTTCCCGGCCATCAACATCGAGGCGTCGGGGACCCGCAAGGAGGAGCTGTTGTACGAGAAGGACGAGCTGACGCTGATCTGGCGCTTGCGCCGGGTCTTGCACGGGCTCGCCCCCGCGCAGGCGATGGAGTTCCTCCGGGACAAGCTGTCGCAGACGCAATCGAACGATCAGTTCCTGCGCGAGATCGCCAAAGTGAAGAACGTCGATTAGCTGACGAAGGAGCACCACCATGAAGTCCGACATCCACCCGACGTACGAGAAAGCGGTCGTTCGCTGCTCGTGCGGGAACACGTTCGAGACACGCTCGACGAAGCCGGAATTGCACGTCGAGCTGTGCTCGCAGTGCCATCCGTTTTACACGGGCAAGCAGAAGCTCGTGGACACCGGCGGGCGCGTCGAGCGGTTCCAGCGCCGGTACGGCAAGAAGAGCTAACGCCGCGTGTCGAAAGAGTCGCCTCATTACTACGGAGGCCAGGCTCTCTTAGAGGGCGTGATGATGCGCGGCCGCGACACGTGGGCGGTCGCGGTGCGGCGCCCGACGAAGGACATCTACGTCGAGTCGCATCCGGTCCACTCCTGGGCGAAGGATCATCCGCTGTTCCGCAAACCGCTCCTGCGCGGCGTCGCAGCGATGGCCGACGCGCTGTCGATCGGGATGCGCGCGATGTCGATCTCGGCGAACCAAGCGGTCGAAGACGAAGAGAAGCTCTCGCGCAAGCAGATGGGCTTCACCGTCACGATCGCGCTCACGTTGTTCATCGCGGTCTTCGTAGTGCTGCCGCGATTCCTCGCGTGGTTGCTCAACCGCCACAGCCGGGGGGCGGGCGGCTCGATCGTCGCCAACATCAAAGAAGGCGTGATAAGGCTCGCGATCTTCCTCGGCTATCTGCTCGCGATCTCGTTCCTGAAAGAGATCCGGCGCGTGTTCCAGTACCACGGCGCCGAGCACAAGACGATCGCAGCGTACGAAGCGGGGGAGCCCGTGCTCAGCACCGACGCGGTCGACCGCTACTCGACCATCCACGTGCGGTGCGGCACGAACTTCCTGATCATGACGATGATCTTGACCATCGTGATCTACACGTTCTTCGGCAACCCGCCGCTGTGGCTCGGCATCCTCGAGCGGATCGGCGCCATCTTCGTGATCGCAGGCATCGCGTACGAAGGGTTGCGGCTCGGGGCGGCGCATCTGCGGAACCCGCTCGTGCGCGCGATGATGGCACCCGGTCTGTGGCTGCAGAAGATCACGACACGTCCGCCGGAGCCGGCGATGATCGAGGTCGCCATCCGTTCGTTCGAAGCGGTGCTCCCGGATGTGGAGCGCGCGCGGGTGGGGCTGTTGCCGTCGCCCGTCATCACCGGCTCGCGGCTCGACGAGGATGCCACGCGGCTCGACGAAGAACAGCCCGGCGAGCCTTAGCCGCCGCGGCGATAAACTCCCGCTCCGGGTGAGGCTGCCGTGCTCGAGGACCGTCTTTCACATCGCTTGAAGGAAGTTCGCGCTCGTTTCGACGAGCTCGAGCGGTTGCTTGCCGACCCTGCCGTCGCGTCCGATCCGGCACAGCTGCGCGTTCTCGGCAAAGAGCATGCGGACCTCCAGCCGATCGTCGAGTCGTACAAGCTCTACCTATCGTCGGAGGAAGATCTCGACGCCGCCCGCGAGATGGCGCGCACCGCGGACGGCGCGGACGCCGCATTCCTGCGCGATGAGATCACCCGGCTCGAGGAGACGATGACGAAGCTCGAGCATGAGCTGAGGGAGATGCTCGTTCCGAAGGACCCGCGCGACGACAAGAACGTGATCGTCGAGATCCGCGCGGCTGCCGGCGGCGACGAAGCCGCGCTCTTCGCGCGCGACCTGTTCGAGATGTACCAGCGCTATGCGGACGCGCGGCGCTGGAAGATCGAGATCCTTTCCGCGAGCGCGCTCGGCATCGGCGGGTACAAGGAAGTCGTCTTCGGTGTGAAAGGCAAGGGTGCGTACTCGCGCATGAAGTTCGAGTCGGGCGTCCACCGTGTCCAACGTGTGCCTGCGACGGAATCGCAGGGACGCATCCACACATCCACGGCGACCGTCGCCGTGTTGCCGGAAGCGGACGAGATCGACGTGCAGATCAACCCGAACGACCTCGAGGTGGACGTCTATAGGTCCAGCGGGCCGGGAGGGCAGTCGGTCAACACGACCGACTCCGCCGTGCGCGTCACGCACATCCCGAGCGGGCTCGTGGTCGCGTGCCAGGAAGAACGGTCGCAGCTGCAGAACAAGGAACGCTGTATGCAGATGCTGCGCGCGAAGCTGTATCAACAAGCGGTGGAGGAGCAGACGGCGTCGATCGCGGCCGAGCGCCGCGGGCAGGTTGGGACCGGCGAACGGTCGGAGAAGATCCGGACGTATAACTTCCCGCAG
>JBHELL010000203.1:0-11787 GCA_046263075.1 Actinomycetota bacterium
GCATGCGGATGCCGCGCCGTTTCATCGAAGCACTGGGCCTGATCAAGTGGGCGGCCGCCACGACGAACGAAGAGCTCGGTCACCTCGATCCGAAGAAGGCGGACGCCATCAGGCGAGCCGCCGATGAGGTCGTGCAAGGGCTGCTCGACGAGGACTTCCCCATCGACGTCTTCCAGACCGGGTCTGGCACGTCGACGAACATGAACGCGAACGAGGTGATCGCGAACCGTGCGTCGGAGATGCTCGGGGGCGATCGCGGGTCAAAGGTCGTGCATCCGAACGACGACGTGAACGCAGGTCAGTCGTCGAACGACGTGATCCCCTCGGCGATCCACCTGTCGACGCTGCAAGCGTTCCGCGACGATCTGCAGCCCGCGCTGAGCCTCCTCAGCGGCGCGCTGCGCGCGAAGGCGGAAGCGTGGCGAGACATCGTGAAGGTCGGACGCACCCACCTGATGGACGCGACGCCGGTGACGTTCGGCCAGGAGTTCGGCGGCTACGCGACACAGATGGACAAGGCGATCGCGCGTATCGCGGACGTCTCGAAGCGGCTCGGCGAGCTCGCGTTGGGAGGAACCGCCGTGGGATCCGGCATCAACGCGGATCCGGCATTCGCCGCGACCGCGATCTCGTCGATCAAAGAACGGACGGGCCTCGACGTTCGCGAAGCCGACGACCACTTCGAGGCGCAAGGATCGAAAGACGCATGCGTCGAGGCGAGCGGCGTGCTTCGCGTGATCGCCGCGTCGATGATGAAGGTTGCCAACGACCTGCGATGGATGGGCTCGGGGCCTCGGGCGGGGCTCGGCGAGCTGAAGTTGCCGGAGTTGCAACCCGGCTCGTCGATCATGCCCGGGAAGGTCAACCCGGTCGCGACCGAGGTTGTGACGCAGGTCGCGGTGCAGGTGTACGGCAACGACGCGGCCGTCGCGTTCGCCGGCAGCCAAGGCAACTTCGAGCTCAACGTGTACATGCCGGTGATCGCGCGCAACCTGCTCGAGTCGATCGCGCTGCTTTCGTCGGCGGCGCGGCTCCTCGTGCTGCGCTGCATCGAGGGCCTCGAGCCGGATGTCGAGCGCGCGCGCGCCCTCGTCGAGCAGAGCTTCCCGATCGTGACGGCCCTTGTTCCGGCGATCGGGTACGACGCGTGCGCCGAGATATCGAAAGAGGCGTTCAAGAGCCGCCGCTCGATCCGCGACGTTGCGTTATCGAAAGGCGTGATCGCCGCGAAAGACCTCGATGAGGCGCTCGATCTGCTCAAGATGACGCGCGGCGGCATCGTGGCACCCGGGCTCGGCGGCGGCTAGTGGATGGACGAGAACGGCGCAAAGATCACGCGGCGCGCCTTCCTCGCCGGCTTCGCGCTGGCGGCATGGCAGGGCCTCCGGCACCTTGACCCGCGTCGCCGGCTCGTCGGCGCGCCTTCTGTAACGCCGAGCCATACACCGTCGCCCGCCCCCACGGTCGCGCGCACGCAGACACCATCACGCGCGGCGGGGGGCTTCGACGTCGTCATCCTCAACGGTCGCGTCATCGACCCCGAGTCGGGGTTCGACTCGATCGCGAACGTCGGCATCAAAGGCGACAGGATCGACACGATCTCGACCGGTGCGCTCCGAGGCACGCGCACCATCGACGCGAGCGGCAAGGTCGTCTCGGCGGGCTTCATCGACAATCTCTCGTATGAGCCGAACGAGTACGGGGTCTGGTTCAAGCTCGCCGACGGCATCACGACGACGCTCGGCATGCACGGGATCGACGGCTCGGCGGAACGGTTCTTCACGAACGGGTTGAGCAACCGCTGGCCCGTTCATTACGGCGGCGCGTTCGACGACCCGTGGTGGCGCGCGTACGGTGGCCCGGGTCTCAGCCCGTCCGGCAAACCGACGTCGTCTGCGATCTCGGCGCTCGCGCGAGACGCCGAACGACAGATCCTCGACGGGTTCATCGGGGTCGACTTCGAGCCCGAATACGATCCCGGAACGTCGTTCGAGGAAGAGATCGCGCTCGCGCGGGTTGCTGCTCGGCACGACATGCCGTTCTGCTCGCACGTTCGTTATGCCGACGCGCAACACGAGCAGGATGCGATCACCGAAGTCGTCGAGGTCGCGAAGCAAACCGGCGTCGCCGTCCACGTCGACCACATCAATTCGACCGGCGGGACCTTCACCTTGCCCGCACGTCTGCAGCAGATACAGCAGGCGCGCGACACGGGCATCGACATCACCGCGTGCGAGTACCCCTACAACTTCTGGTCGACGTTCCTCGGCTCCGCGCGATTCGCGCCCGGCTGGCAGGATCGGTTCCGTATCAGCTACGGCGATCTCGCGCTCCCGGGAACCGGCGAACGCCTCACCGCGTCTTCCTTCAAGCGGTACCGCGCCGAGAACAAGGTCGTGATCGCGTATGCGATCCCCGAGGACACGGTTCGCACCGCGCTCGCCTCATCACTGGTGATGTTCGGGAGCGACACGATCTTGATCCGCGGCGTCGGGCGCCACCCGCGCGGCGCCGGCTCGGCGTCGAGGATCCTCGGGCATCACGTCCGCGACGAGAAGGTGCTCTCGCTCAAGGACGGGCTCGCGAAGCTGACCATCATGCCTGCGAAACGTGTCGAGAAGGGCGCGCCCCAGATGAAGCGCAAGGGACGCATGCAGGAAGGGATGGACGCCGACGTCACGATCTTCGATCCACGCACGATCATCGATCTCGCCACCGTTCGCGATCCGTATCAGTACTCACGCGGCGTCGACTGGGTCCTCGTGATGGGCAACGTCGTCAAAGACCCGAGCGGCATGCACCACAAAGAGCGCCATGGGACGCCGATCATCTCCACCCCCGCGATCGCGGCAGGCAAGTACGGCGTAACGGCGTAGGGACTCAGACCGGCGGCCAGGGGTACGCGCGCCGCGCTTCCGGCGGCGCCGGGAAGATCCCTTCGTCGGCGAGCCGGGCCGCGCGCGCAACCACCGCGTCCACCTCCGCCGGCTCCAGCCACTCCTCCAGCGCGCGCGCGTCGAGATCGTGCAGGTCCTTCAGGACGTCCTCGGGCAGGCGCTCTCCGGCGAAGTCCCATATCACCGTCCGAAGCTTCGGCTCCTCGTGGAAACAGACACCGTGATCGACGACCCAGATCCGCCCCGGCTCGCGTTCGAGCAAGCAATGCCCACCCTTGCGATCCGCGTTGTTGCACACGACGTCGAACGCTGCGATGCGTCGGAACGTATCCGCGAACGCAGGCATGAGCGAGAAGTAGTGTTCCTCAGGGTCGTGCTCGACGTAGAGCTGCAACGATCCGATCCCGTGCGGTCCTTCGCGCGCGACCGTCGGCGGCACGAACCCCCACCCGAGCGCTTCGCTCAACACGTACGCCGCGATCTCTCGCCGCCACAGGGTCCCGTCGGGGAAATCCCAAAGGGGCATCTCCCCTTCTTCCGGCTTGTAGACCGCGAGCGTCTTCGTCTCTCCCGCGGTCACGATCACGCCGAACGTGTAGTTCGACGAGTCGGGCATCAGACCGAGCAGCTCGATGTCGCCCTCGCGTAGCAGTGTGAGGACGTCGGCTCTCGACAGCTGCACTACTCGTCGCCGCCGAACTTCCGGTGACCGTTCATCGCGGGACATGTGTGCTCGCCGTCTGCCTCGACGGGATTGCCGCAGAACTGGCATCGCGGCCGGCCGGCTGCGACGACGTCGAGCGCGCGCGCCGCCATCGCGCGCGCTTGCGCGCGAGAAACGGTGAAGCGCGCCGCCTCCGGCTCGTCGAGCGGCTCCTCCGGCTCGCCTTCGTCATCGTCGCCCGGCCTCATCTCGGTGATGAGGATCGCCACCCGGTCGTTCTCTTCGTCGTAGTTGATCGATATCTCACCGGCTCGCCATTCCGGCTCGAGCGGCTCTTCGAGCTCCAGCTCCGCGTCCGACGGCTCGGCGCCTTCCGGACCTTCCGGCAATGTGTCGATGAGCTGCAGCAAGGCTTGACCGAGGATCGCGACCTGCTCCTTCTCGGCGAGCAGGGTCACGCGGTCGATGCCGCGGTCCGCCTGCACGTAGAAGATCCGTTGGCCCGGCTCGCCTATCGCGCCGGTGGTGAGTCGGTCGGCTGGGTCGAACTCGATCATCGACGACCTTTCGCGTTTGACTTCGTGAGCGCGAACGACGACAGGACGCCCGTGTCGTTCATGCACCGGATCACCGGCATGTATTCGGTGAACAACACCGCGCTTACGGACGCCGGGTCGACCGTTATGCGCCGGTACAGATCGATATGCGTCCCGAGGTAATGCGCAAGCGCGAGGCGGATGAAATCGCCGTGACTGACGACGGCGACCGTCTGGTCGACGTGCTGCTCGCGCAGCGTCTCGATCGCTCCGACCGCGCGCGCCTGCGTTTCACGGAGCGACTCGCCCCCCGGGAACCGCACGTCCGACGGCCATGCTTGCAACCGCTTCCACATCTTCGACTTCGCGAGCACCTTCAGCGATTTCCCTTCGATGCCGCCGTAATGAACCTCGCCGAGCTCGTCGCGTTCGCGCACCCGCAGCTTGCGCGCGCGCGCAAGAGGCGCGGCGGTTTCCCGCGCGCGATCGAGCGGTGAGGAATACACGGCGTCGATCGGCAGCCCGTCGAGCCGCGTCACGAGCGACCGCGCTTGCTCGGTGCCGTACGAGGACAACCGCACGCCGGACATCCATCCCGACAGGCGCATACCGACGTGGTCGGTCAACCCGTGACGGATCAGCAGCAGCAGCACGCGCGCACTATACCGAGACGTCCCGTATCAACATCCGAGGGATCAGCTCCTCGTATACACCGTGCTGCCGGTGCGGCGGAACTCCTCGGCCTTCTCTTTCAAGCCGGCTTCGAGAACCCGGGTTTCGTCGAGTCCGTGTTGCTTCGCGTACTCGCGTACATCCTGCGTGATTCGCATCGAGCAGAAATGGGGCCCGCACATCGAGCAGAAATGAGCCTTCTTCGCCGGCTCGGCCGGCAGCGTCTCATCGTGGTAGGCGCGCGCAGTCTCGGGGTCGAGCGAGAGGTTGAACTGGTCCTCCCACCGGAACTCGAACCGCGCCTTCGAAAGAGCGTCGTCCCACTCGTGCGCGCGCGGATGGCCCTTCGCGAGATCCGCCGCGTGCGCCGCGATCTTGTAGGCGATCACTCCCTGACGGACGTCGTCTTTGTCCGGGAGCCCGAGATGCTCCTTGGGCGTCACATAACAGAGCAACGCCGTCCCGAACCACCCGATCATCGCGGCACCGATCGCCGACGTGATGTGGTCGTACCCCGGTGCGATATCGGTCACGAGCGGCCCGAGCGTGTAGAAGGGCGCTTCGTGGCACCATTCGAGCTGCAGGTCCATGTTCTCCTTGATCTTGTGCATCGGAACGTGTCCCGGGCCTTCGATCATCACCTGCACGTCGTGGCGCCACGCGACCTCCGTGAGCTCGCCGAGCGTCTTCAGCTCCGCGAGCTGCGCCTCGTCGTTCCCATCTGCGATCGACCCCGGGCGCAACCCGTCGCCGAGCGAGAACGAAACGTCGTACTGCTTCATGATCTCGCACAGCTCATCGAAGTTCGTGTACAGGAAGTTCTCTTCGTGATGCGCGAGGCACCACGCCGCCATGATGGATCCGCCGCGTGACACGATGCCCGTCATCCGCCGAGCCGTCAGCGGCACGAAACGAAGCAGCACGCCGGCGTGGATCGTGAAGTAGTCGACCCCTTGCTCGCATTGCTCGATGAGGGTGTCCCGGAAAGCCTCCCACGTCAGATCTTCCGCTTTGCCGCCGACCTTCTCGAGCGCTTGATAGATCGGAACGGTGCCGATCGGAACGGGCGAGTTGCGTATGATCCATTCGCGCGTCGCGTGGATGTCTGCGCCGGTCGAGAGATCCATAACCGTGTCGGCACCCCAGCGGGTCGCCCAGGTCATCTTCTCGACCTCGTCCTCGATCGTGCTCGCGACCGCCGAGTTACCGATGTTCGCGTTGATCTTCACCAGGAAGTTGCGGCCGATGATCATCGGCTCGGACTCTGGGTGGTTCACATTCGCAGGGATGATCGCGCGCCCCCGGGCGATCTCATCGCGAACGAACGACGGTTCGACGCCTTCGCGGATCGCCACGAACTCCATCTCCGGCGTCACGATCCCCCGCCTCGCGTAGGCCAGCTGGGTCACGGCATCGCCGCTCTTGCTGCGCAACGGGGCAGGACGTCGCGTGAAGCCCCGGACAGGGATCTGCAAGCTGCGCCCGTCGTACGGCTCGACGTCTCCGCGTTCAAGTATCCAATGCTCGCGAAGCGCCGGGAGGCCCTCTCGTACGTCTACCGGCAGCACAGGGTCGAGGTGGAAGCCGCTCGTGTCGTAGATGCGGAACGCAGGCTCACCGTCGAGATCGATCTCTTTGAACGGAACCCGGATGTCGTCGCGTGATCCGAGTGCGTACACCTTGCGCGCGCGCGCCTTGGTTTCCGTGCTGCTCATCCGTCTCCCTTCGCGGGCATTACCCCGATCAGGTTCCTCGGTCGGCGGCCGTTCAGCCGCCCTCTCAGCCCGGTCGTCCGGGCTCCCGCACCATCGGGATCCTACCGCGCGTGCTCACTGCGCTGTGTCGACGAACAGCGCCAACGACGCGGTCATCCCGTGCAAGAAGTTCTTGCCGCCGACGGGGCCGATCTCTCCGTTACAGAAGAACCCGGCAACCGGCGCACCGAGCATCTGCGAAACGAGATCTGCGTCGTGGTCGGGTTGCGCGAACAGGTTGCTCCCCCGGCCGACGCATGAGAACAGCAACGCTCCGCCCGGGTGCGTCGGCAAGCCTTGCAGCAGCAGACGCAGGTCGTCGTCGGCGGCTGCCGGATCGCGGACGTGGAACTGGACGGTCTGGCCGACCTCCATCAGATCTCCGACCACGAGTGCCCCGATCTCGCGCTCGGACCCGACCAGCGGCCGCACCAAGAAATCGCCGGGTTCGTATTCCGGCTTGTACTCGTCGATCACGCGGCCGATCTGCGGTCCGCTCTGCAGCAGCGCGCGCGTCTTCGCATCCGCTTTCGACCACAGATCCGCGAACACGTCGAGCGCGCGCCTCCCGCCGAGCTCGAACACGACGTTGCGGTCGGCGCGCGTCACCGTCGACGGCGACCCGACCGGACGGCACCCTTGAGACACGAGCGTCTGCACGCGCACACGGCCCGAGATCGCCACCGCAACCGCACCTTCGGTGAAGACCTTGCCGCCGTAGAAGAGCCGCGTGTCCCCCGGCGAGCGCGCGCCAGTTGCGATGCCGCCGACCACGAGCGTTCCGGGCCGCTCGTCATTCAAGTGCGCGAGCAGATGCGCGCTTGGGAACGAGAACGGGTCCGCAAGCAGAAGGAGCGACCCGTCCGGAGACAACTGGTCTGGCCATCCCACGTATTCGGCGACGCCGTCGCCCGTCTCCACGAACTGCAGGCCGAACGGGCGGACCTGCGTGTCCGGAAGGAACGCCGCGAATATCGAAAGGGCGGAACCCTCTTCGAGCTCGCGCGACCCCGCGATCACCCCGTCGCCGGTGCACCCGATCACGGCGGCTGCGGGAAACCGTTCGCCGAGGAAGCCGGCGACGTCTTCGGCGAAATCGGCGTGCTCTTGCGACAGGAACGTCATGACGAGGTTCGGCTGCTCGAGTCCGAAGCGCTCGGTGGCTTCATCGGCGGCCTCGGCGGCCGCGCGCGACGCATGGATATCCGTCGAAAGGCCGGCGCCGATCCGCAACGTGGTCACGAAGGAAGAAGTCTAGTCGCCGAGCCGTCCGGTGCGGAAGGTGCGATCAGCGGCGGCGGAGCGCCGCGGCCGCGTCGTCGAACGTGACCGTGCGCCTGTGCCAGTTCCGCACGGCGAACCGATCGCAGGCCGTTTCGCCGAACGAGCGCTTTCCGAGGTGCTCCCAGAGGTACCAGTGGTACCACTCGTGGCAGTAGAGGAAGCGTACGACTTCCGCGCGCGTACGGAAGGTGATGCCTTCGGAAAGCGGAACGAACTTCATCCCCTTCGCCGCGAGACGCGTCGAGCCGTACACCACGACGTCGCCGAACGGATAGAACGGCTCCGGGATCTGACACGTGATCGTCCGCATCTCGAACTCCGTGAGCCCGGACAGACGCGGCTGCGTGCGGTACCGCAGCGGCTTCACCATGAGCGTGTAGTTCGCAGCCTCGGGCAACCCGGCGATCGCATCCCTCACCGCATCGACTTCGAAGAGAGGATGCGCCGAGCGGATGTTCAGCGCGGCGCCACCTTCTCGAGCTGCGCGCGCGCCGGCGGTTGGTAGAACGACAACACGACGTGTTGACAGCCGGCATCTTCGAACCGCGGGAGTTGCGCGATCTGCTCGTCGATCTGGCCCTCTTGTTGCGGGTGCAAGAACAGCTGCACGCCGCGCCGGACGGCAGCCGGATCGCGTCCCTCTTCGGCGCACAGCTTGTCGAGGAGCGTGTTCTGCTCGATCCAGGCGTCCGGCGTGAACGCGACTGCATTCCACTCGTCGGCGAGCCGGGCGGTAACGCGCAGCAGCTTCGGTTGCGTCGCGCCGATCACGACCGGCGGATGCGGGCGTTGCATGGGCTTCGGCTCACAGATGGCATCCTTCAACTGCCAGAACGCACCGTCGAACGTGACCGCATCTTCGGTCCACAAACGCTTGCATATGGTGACGGCTTCGTCGACCATCGCGACCCGTTGCCCGGGCCGCGGGAACGGGATCCCATACCCCGCGTGCTCCGGCTCGTGCCATGCGGCTCCGATCCCGAAGTCAAGGCGCCCGCCGGAGATGTGATCGACGCTGACCGCCATGTTCGCGAGAACGGCGGGATGGCGGTACGTGACACCGGTGACCATGCAGCCGATGCGGGCGCGCCTCACGATCGTCGCCATAGCTGCAAGCGTCGTCCAGCCTTCCAGCGTCGCCGCGCGGAAATCCTGCGACTGCGCGCCGAGGCCGTAGAAGTGGTCGAAGTTCCATATCGAATGGAACCCGAGATCGTCGGCATCTCTCCAGAAACGTTCGAGCTCGGCGTACGCGAACGTCGGCGCGAGCTTCGCTGAGATGAGCATGGCAGTACTTTACTTACAGAGCAGGCCTGTTCACGAACGTGCGATCGATCCAGGGAAAGACGAGGAACCACATCACCGCCGCGTATGCGATCGCGAAGAAGAGGTAGACGGCGAGGCGCGCCCACCGGTTCTGCGGCAGCACACCACGGCGCGCGCGCGCAGAAGCCGCGACGCCGTGGCGCCTCAGGCGCCGGGGGACGGTACTAGGTCGGCCCATACGATCAGTCGGTGGAGTGAGGTGTGCGCCGGCGTACAGGTCGTCAGCACCAGCTGTTGCTGCGCTTTGCTGTTCGGGTTGCCGTTGAGCACCCACGTGTCCTTCGGCTCGACGACGAAGGTCTTCGTAACGCGATAGCTGAACTTCCCGTGCGTTGTCTTCAGATAGATCATGTCGCCGACGCCGACGAGGTCGAGGTGGTAGAACGGCTGGCTCCATCCCGTTCGATGTCCGGCGATGCCGGTCGGCCCGAGCTCCCACGGCATCGGTGTCTCGACGTAATGACCCGGCCCGTATGCGAGATCGCCGAGCGTCGTTCCTTGCACCACGATCACGCTCAAGCCGATCTTCGGGATGATGATTCGCGCGATCGGGGTGCGCTCACGAACGCGAGGACGCACCGTTGGTTTGGTCGATCGCACCGTCGGTGTCTCCGGTGCCTCGGGTGCGCGCGCCAGCTGAGGGTCGAACTCTTCGGCAAGCACCGATTGATGGTGATGCGTGATCTCCGACGTCCCCCACGTTTCGTAGACGACGAAGAACAACATCGTCATCCCGAGGAGGATGAACGTCCTGCCGGTCCAGCGGATCGCGCGTCGCATCACTGCAATGATAAGTGGCGCGGCGCGCGCGCGAACGGACGATCAGGTGATGGTTGCCCCGTTTCCGCTCGTCGCGGGCAGGCACGTCCGGATCTGGTAGGTGGCCACGATGTCGGAAACCGTCACCAATCCATCGCCGAGCTGCCCCGTGCGCGCGCCCTCCACGATCGCTTTCACCACTTCTTGGACCTCTGCGTCCTCGACGATCACCGAGATCTCGAGCTTGTGCGTCACGTGGAGCTCGTAAGCCTGTCCGCGCCACTCCCCTTGCCTCTCGGGCGACTGGCCGTGCCCGCGAACGTCGCTGATCGTGAATCCCTTGAAGCCGCTCGATTCGAGCCGCTCGGCAACGGCGCCGAGCCGGTCCGGCCTGATGATCGCTTCGACCCGCTTCATGATCCGATCTCCTCACGTAGCTTCGCCGCGGTCGGCGCGACCGCTCCTTCGGGAACCGCCTCGCGATCCACAGGATAGAAAACCGGCCCCTGGGCTTCGAGGAAGTCGGGGTACGCCATCGCACCGAGCTCGGGCATGTCGAGCCCTGCGATCTCGGCCTCCTCCGTGCTGCGCATCCCGAGCGTCGCGTCGAGGATCTTGAAGAACGCTATGCACATCAGGCTGCAGAACACGACCACGACGGCCGCGTCGACGAGCTGCGCCATGAACTGGCCCGCGTCGCCGTAGAGCAAGCCTTTGACGCCACCGCTCACGCCGTTGAAGCCGCTGCCGTACGAACCATCGGCGAACAACCCGAGCGCGAGCACGCCCCACAACCCGTTGACGCCGTGCACGGCGACGGCACCGACGGGATCGTCGACCTTCGCCTTGCGCTCGACGATGAGGACGGCGGCGACGACGAGCCCGCCCGCGATCACGCCGATCAGGCAGGCCGCCCACGGAGCGACGAACGCGCACGGCGCCGTGATCGCGACGAGCCCTGCGAGCATGCCGTTCGCCGTCATCGACGGGTCCGGCTTCCCGAACACCTTCCACATCACGAGCATCGCGCTCAGGCAGCCGAACGCCGACGCGAGGATCGTGTTGACGATCACGACCGTCAGACGGAGGTCGGTTCCGGCAAGCGTCGAGCCGCCGTTGAACCCCATCCAGCCGACGAGGAGGATGAACGTACCGAGGATCGCCATCGGGAGGTGATGCCCCGGGATCGCGCGCGGGTTCCCGTCGCGGTCGAACTTACCGATACGCGGACCGAGGATCTTCGCGCCCCAGAAGGCTGCGACGCCGCCCATCGCGTGCACGACCCCGGATCCGGCGAAGTCCAGCGCGCCGTGTCCCCATTTCGGCCCGAGGACGCCGAGCTGCGAAAGCCAGCCGCTTCCCCACACCCAGTTGCCGTAGATCGGGTAGAGCAGCATCGATGCGAACAGGCCCCAAACGCAGAAGCTCGAGAACTTCCACCGTTCGGCCATAGCACCGGTGGGGATGGTGGCCGTCGCGTCCATGAAAACGAGCTGGAAGAAGAAGAACCCGAGCACGGCGACCGAATACGCCTGACCGCCGAGGAAGAATCCGTGGTAGCTCAAGATGTTCCACTGCCCGATGTGCAGCGGTGAGCCGAGCGCCTTCATCCCCAACGTCGCACTTTGATCCGCCGAGCCGAACATCAACGCGTAGCCGCAGATGAACCACCCGGCGACGCCGAGGGCGAAGATCACCATGTTCATCATCATCGTGTGCGCCGCGTTCTTCGCGCGCGTGAAGCCGGTCTCGACGAGTGCGAACCCGGCCTGCATGAAGAGCACCAGGATGCCGCCGAGCATCAGCCACGTCGTGTTGATCGCGGTGCGGTCTCTCGCTTCGGCGTCGTTCAGCTGCGAGACGGCTTGATCGGCCGGCGTGCCCGACTGAACGAC
>JBHELL010000204.1:0-5322 GCA_046263075.1 Actinomycetota bacterium
CACCCGCTGATCTCCAACATCCAGGTCTCCTGGGTGAAGCTCGGCGTCGCCGGGGCACAGATGATGCTCCAAAGTGGGTGCAACGATTTCGGCGGCACGCTGATGGAGGAAACGATCAGCAGGATGGCCGGCTCGTCGCACGGGATACGCCTCGAGCCGAGCGACATCGACGAAGCGATCCGTGCGATCGGTCGCATCCCCGCTCGACGCACGACGACCTACGATCGCGTGACACCGATCGCTGCCGCGCCCGCTTAATCAGGCTCTGACCTGCAACTTTCGGCGTTATCCACAGGTGGATAACCGTCGAGCCGTCATAGCCCGCACTGCCTATCCCGAATCCGTCCCGCATAACCATCCAGACGCGCGCGCACCAACCGACCTATGTAGTGCGCACAGAGCGCAACCTCTCCCCCCATCGATCGGCGGGCACGAAGAGCCCGCCGATCGTCTTTTTCCCCCCTGAAGCCTTTTTGAGAAATTGTGCCTTTAGGCTTGACCTGGGGAATCACATACCTAGAATTACACCAGCGTAATTACGGTTGTCGTATTCGGACGCCGGATGAGAGGGGAGTTGGGTGCAGAGGTTCGCGAACGCCGAGCCGCTTCCATGGCAAGAGCAGGCGCTCTGCGCATACGTGGATCCCGACGTCTTCTTCCCCGAGAAAGGCGGCTCTTCGCGCGAAGCCAAGCGGATCTGCGCGCAGTGCACCGTGCAGCGCGAGTGCCTCGAATACGCACTGTCCAACGACGAACGTTTCGGGATCTGGGGCGGGCTCTCCGAACGTGAGAGACGCCGTCTGAAGAAACTGGCTTCCTAACTTCCCAACGACCGTTGGAGAGGGGGTGACACCTCATGCCAGCGAAGAAGCGTCGGACTACCGCACGTAAGACGGGCACGAAGAAGACGGCCGGCAAGCGCACGATGGCCGCGAAGAAGACGACCCGTCGCAAGACGACGAAGAAGGCCGCAGGCGCGAAGAAGACAACACGTCGTCGGAAGACGACGAAGAAGGCCGCGCCGAAGAAGGCTACCCGTAAGAAGGCAGCCAAGAAGGCCGCACCGAAGCGTCGTCGTCGTAAGGCGGCGAAGAAGAAGTAAAGGCCCGCTACCTGATCCTGAGGATCTCACCCGCCTGGTGAGATCCTCAGTGCTTTTCGGGTTTTCCGAGCCTTCTTCGCCCCGTGGTACGCTCGCGCGCGCTCATGGTGGAGCTCCCCTCAGACCCTGCCGTCTTGGTGCTGCTCGTCGTTTCCGACGCAGCCGAGTGGCTTCCTTCCACCATCGCCGGCATCAAGGCGCAGGAGCACGATCGGATCGAGCTGATCGCGGTAGACAACGCCTCGACGGATGGCTCGCAGAACATGCTCTTGAAATCCTTCGGCGCGGAAAACGTGATCACGCTCGAGCGACGTGTGGGCTATGGGCGCGCGCTCGCCGTTGCGCTGCGCGTGGCCGCCGACCGTGAGCTCGTCGCGGATGCGATCCTGCTCGTGCACGACGACGCGGAGCTTCAACCCCGCGCCATCACCGCGATGCTGGACGCGCTCGCGCGCGCGGATGCAGGGATCGTCGGTGCGAAGCTCGTCGAGTGGAACGATCCGTCGATGTTGCAAGACATCGGACAGACGAGCGACCGGTACGGCCGAGCGGTGCCACGCGTCGAACGCGGTGAGCTCGATCAAGGCCAGCACGACGGCATCCACGACGTTCTGTACGCGACGAGCGCGGCGATGATGATCGCGCGCGAGGTGATCGAGAACGTCGGCCTCTTCGATCTTCGGTTCGTGGCCTTGCGCGACGACTTCGACCTTTGCTGGCGCGCGCGGCTCGCCGGGTACCGCACGCTGATCACGACGGACGCCGTCGCGCGCCACGCGTCTGCGAGCACGCGCGCGCAACGACCCGGCCCGGTCACGGCGCGGATGCGGTACTTCTCCGAACGGAACATGATCGCGTCGTTGATCAAGAACTACGGTGCGCTGCGGCTCGCATACACGCTGCCGATCACCGTCGTGATATCGCTGTTGAACACGGTTCTCTTCTTCGCGACGGGCCGGAGACGCGCAGCGTTGCAGACGCTCGAAGCGTTGCAATGGAACATCGCGCACCTGCCCTCGACGCTGCGCGCGCGGTTCAAGGCGCAGCACACCCGGCGCGCGCGCGATGCCGACATAACGAGATACATGCACCACGGCGCGACGCGACTGCGCGCGCAATTCGAACGAGCGATGGAAGCGGTCGTTGGGGACATCGCCGAGGGTGATGACGAAGACGGCGCGAAGCCGCCACCGACGGTGCTGCAACGTCTTCGCGCGCACCCGACGGTGACGGCGATCCTGATCGCGCTCATCGTCGGTATCGCAGGCGCGCGCACGCTGTTCTTCAAGGGGCAGCTTGCCGGCGCCGATCTCGCGCCGTTCCCGACCCACGCCGGGAGCTTCTTCGCAGGATTCTTCTCCGGATGGCGGGGCGCGGCCCACGGCGGCGCGGCCCCTGCAACGCCGGGGTTGGTGCTGCTCGGGATCTTGAGCTTCCTGTCACTCGGGAGCACGTGGCTCGCACAGCGCGTGCTTCTGCTCGGGCTTCCGGTCCTCGGGTCGTACCTCGCGTACCGCCTCGCGCGCGCGCTCGGGCTCGGCGCAGGGGCGCGCCGCCTGATCGCGATCGCCTACCTCGTCTCACCGATCATGCTCGCGGCGTTCGGTGCCGGCCGGCCCGGCGATCTCGTGCTGCTCACCGCTGCGCCGGGACTCGTCTTGTCCCTGCTGAGGATCGCCGGGTACGCCGAGCTCTCATGGCGGCATAGCGCGGTCGCAACGGCCGGGCTCGCCGTAACCGCGTCCTTGTCGCCCTGGGCGGTCGCCTTGTTCGCGGGATCCGTCGTCGTTCTCGCCGGGATGAACGGCGCGCACGTGTTGCGCAAAGGGCTCGCGGTGGTCGGCGCCGTCCTCGTCGTGCTCTTCCCGTGGAGCATCGAGTTGTTCCGTCCCGGATCAGCGTTCGGCGCCGGCGGGAGCGGGGGCGCGTCCCCGATGCGCAGCCTCATCGGTCTGTCGCCCGGCGCCTTGCATCCGATCGCCGAGCCGCTGCGCTACGGACTGGCAGCGGCAGGTCTCGCCGGCGTCCTCAGCGCGAGCGATGAGCGCGCGCGGGTCGCGCGCGCGCTCGGCGTCCTCTCCCTCGCCGGGCTCGCCTTCGCCTACGCGGTACAGCGTGGGGTGCCGTGGATCGCGCCGCGTCCGGCGCTACCGCTCGCGGCGACGACTATCGGCGTGGTCGTGCTCGCAGGGATCGCGTTCGAATCGGCCGGACCTGCACTGAGCGCGCGCCAGATTGGGATCAGACACATCGCCGCAGGGATCATCGGCGTGCTGATGATCGCCGAGATCGGGGCCGGTGGCCTTTGGGTCGCGCGCGGCACACACCCGGGGATCGAAACGGCCGGCGCGATACTGCCGGCCTTCATCGCCGCGGATCCGTCGAGTGCGCCGTACCGGATCGCCTGGATCGGAGGCAGCGACGGCGCGACGGCGGCGTTGACGGGTAGCGACGGCGAAACGATGCGCGACTACCTCGATCGTCCTGCGGGAGCCGGAGCGCGGGCGCTCGTACGGACGGTCGCCGCCATCACCGGCGGTGCAACGTCGGCGGGCGGGCGCGCGCTCGGGACGCTCGGCGTCCGGTACGTCGTCGTCCGTCCCGGCGCCGATCCTGCCGTGCTCGCCGCGTTCGATCGGCAGGTCGACCTGCAATTCGCCCAACGGTTCCACGGCGCGACCGTGTACGAGAACGAAGCAGCGCTTCCCATCGCGTCCGCGGTCGTCGGCGACGCGACGACCTGGAGCGTGGTGTTCGGCGCGACGGCGCCGGACGATGCGGGGGTCGTGCAGCCTTCCGACGCGACCGTGCTCCGCAATCGATCGCGCACGACGTACGCAGGAACGGTGAAACGGAAAGCCGGCGCGCTCTTGCTCGCACAGGATTTCTCCTCGTCGTGGCGCGCGCGCGCCGGCACGGCGACGCTGCGTCCCGCGCGCGCTTTCGGCTGGGCGACGGGTTTCGTCGGATCCGCCGCGGGGGTCGTGACGATCACGTGGTCGGGGAACCTCTGGCACCGCTTGATGTTGTTGGTCGAGCTGATCCTCGTTCTGCTCTTCGTCGGCGAATGGTCGCGTCGAGCCGCGCGCGATCGCGGTGAACGATGAAGCGCGGTGCGGTGGTCTTCCTCGTCGTGCTGGCGCTCGCCGGCGCATCGGTCGCCGATGTGCGGTGGCCGGAGCATCGCCTTCGGCCGCGCGAGGTTGCCGTATCGGTACCCGGCGGCCTGCTCGCTTGTCCGATCGGAACGGCCGGCTCGAACGGTGCCGTCTCGCTCGCGAACCTCGGTGACCGCACGTCGTCCGTGCGCGTGACGTGGATCCCGGCCAAGGGTGGTCCCGTCGAGAACGATCTCACGATGCCCGCAGGCTCGACACAGTTCGTGGTCGCGCCACGCGTCGCGCGCGCGCGCCCCGCGTCGGTCACGATCGAATTCTCGGGGAGCGACATCGTCGCGTCGCACGAGGTGTTCACGCCGAGCGGCATGGGCGGAGAGGCGTGCCAGCCGCCGGGCGGCTCGACGATAGTGGTCGACGGCCTCAGCACGCGACGCGCGCGCTCGACGCTCGCCGTGATGAACCCCGGCGGCGCGGATGCGGACGTCACCATCTCTCTCATCGCGAACGGACGAACCCTCACGCCCGTGCGCCTTTCGCGCCGCGTGATCGCCGCGCGCTCGAGGCTCGATCTCGACATGACCGAGTTCGCGTTCGGAGCCGGGCGGATCGTCGCCATCATCAAAGCAACGAGCGGTCGCGTGCTCGCCGAAGGACTCGTCGAGCGCTCGACGGGGGCGGTGTTGGTCGGAAGCGTCGAGCCCTCATCACAAACGGTGCTCATCGTTCCGAAGGCGCAGACGTCTGGGGGAGGTGTCGTCATCGTCGGTGACGAGCAAGCTGCCCTCGACGCGCGGACGATCAGCGGCAACTCGCAAGGGCATGCGGCAGGCATCCCAGGCCTGCTCGCACCGTCGAAGCCCATCCCCGTTCCCTTCGCGGCGCATCCCGGCGCCTTATACCTCGAGGCGACGGCAGGGTCGCCGCTGGTCGGCTCGGTCCGATGGAGCATCGGTCCGAACGGTGCGACCGACGAAGAGAGCATCGCGGGCATGACGCCGGGCAGGCGATGGGGAGGCGTCGTTACGGCCGCCGGCGCGCGCGGCCGGTTCACGATGTTCATCGTGAACGTCGGGGACGACACCGCGGTCGGCAGCATCCGGA